>NZ_JBSHAM010000033.1:0-80261 GCF_053611505.1 Amycolatopsis sp. NPDC054798
GCCTCGGCTCGAGGCGTCGCCCAGGACCGGTTTCTAGGCTTCGGGCACTCCGGTGAGTTCGTTCGGGACGCCGGGCAGGGTGCCGGTCGCGGTCTTCGTCCCCGTCTTGAGGTCGACCGCGTGGATTTCCTTGGTGTTCGGGAAAGTCACGTAGGCCGTTTCGCCCCGGACGAAGAGCGCGGGGCGCGGCTGCTGCCAGTCGAGCGGTTCCTGCCAGGAGCCGGTCACCGGGATCGTCCGGGTGACGGTGCCCGCCGCCGGGTCGAGCACGTGGATGCGGCCGTCGGTGCCCAGCACCAGTCCTTCGCCCCGCGGACCGCGGGCCAGCGACCGGAAGGTATAGCTGGTGCCGAGATCGACGTGCCGCAGAGTGGCTTTCCCGGTGTCGATCAGCGACACCCGGGTCGGCCGTTCCAGTTCGGCGTCCTTGTCGGTTTTGTAGTCGCCGAGGGTGATCGGGGAGTGTTCGGAGCCCGCCTGGTTGCCGATGCGCCCGTAGGGATCGGGGCTGGTGACCTTGGTGATGGTGCCGTCGCGGTAAACCAGCGCACCGGTTTCGCAGCCGACGACGACGGCTTCGCCCTGCGCGGTCGCTTCGCCGTGCACACCGGGGCATTGGTCGTTGCGGACGATTTCCTTGCGGTCCTTGTCCAGTACGGCGATGCCGTGGCGGGCGTCTTCGTTGCCGATCGTGGTGACCAGTTCGCCGTTGGCCAGCGCTACCGCGACGCCGTGGTGCGGCTCCGGCGTTTTGTACTGTGCCAAGGGTTTTCCGGTGTTGAGCTTCGCCGGGTCGAGCAGGGTGACCTCGCCGGTGCCGTCGGCGAACAGCACGGTTTTGCCCGAGTGCCGGACGACGTGCCCGGGTTTCTTGGCCGGGAACTCGGTGCCGGTCAGGATTCCGCCCGCGGCGTCGAGCACCCGGAATCCGGTGGAGGTCGAGACGAGGAGGTGCCGGTCGTCCCCGGCCGGGTTGAGGCGGTTGAAGCCCGGCAGCGGGATGTTCTTGACGACCTTCAGCGTTTTCCCGTCGAGCAGCGAGATTCCGCCGTCGTACGTGACGGCGACGGCCGCGGTGATAGCGGTGGGGGCCGGTGCGGCGGCGTCCGAGGCCGACGGCTCCGACCCGCAAGCCGCGAGTGCGAACGCGCTCGCGACGGTGACCGCGGTACCGGCGGCGATCCGCGGCCGGAGGGACAATGCGGTTCTCATTTTCTCGTAATGCCTTTCTTTGTTCGGCAGTCCGGTTTTCCGGCATCAGGGCCGGGTCAGGCTGGTGGCGATCGCTTCGGTGTTGGCGCGCATCATGTCCAGGTAGGTCGGCGCGCCCTGGCCGGGTTCGCTGAGGGATTCGGAGAACAGCGAGGTCACCCGCACCCGGACGCCGGCCTGGTCGGCGAGCACCTTGGCGAGGCGGTCGGGCTGGGAGGAATCGGCGAAGATCGCGGGCACCCCGGCCGCGCGCACGGCGCCGGCGAGCGCGGCGAGGTCCGAGGCGCTGGGGGAGGCCAGCGTGGTGCCGCTCGGGATCACCGCGCCGA
The DNA here is from genome assembly GCF_053611505.1 of Amycolatopsis sp. NPDC054798. NCBI lineage: Bacteria > Bacillati > Actinomycetota > Actinomycetes > Pseudonocardiales > Pseudonocardiaceae > Amycolatopsis > Amycolatopsis sp. NPDC054798. The sequence goes on from NZ_JBSHAM010000033.1 coordinate 1,542, forward strand.
CGACCTCGAAACCGAACCGCTGGGCGAAATAGCCGAACACGTGGTGATTGGTGACCAGTTTCCGGCGCTGGGGCGGGATTTCCGCGAACCGCCTGCGCATCTCGTCCTCGAGCGCGCTGATTTTCTTGCGGTATTCCTCGGCATGGGCGCGCACCGCGGATTCGTCCACTCCGGACACTTGGGCGACGACCTGGTCGGCGATGGCGGTCACGGCGTCGCGGACGCGGCTGGGGTCGGTCCAGAAATGCGGGTCCGGCTGCCCTGCGGAGTGGCTGATCGGGTTGACCCGTTCGCCCACCGGCAGCGCGGGCACGCCGTGCTCCTCGGCGGCTCGCACGGTGCGCAGGACGCCCTCTTCCAAGCCCAGTCCGTTGTAGACGATCAGCCCGGCTCGTTCGACCGCGGCGGCCTGCTGCGCGGAAATGCCGAAGGAATGCGGATCGGCGTTCGGTTTCATCAGGACCGTCACTTCGGCCTGGTCGCCGACGACGGCACGCGTGATGTCGCCGAGGATGTTGGTCGTCACTACCACCGAGGCGCGGCTGGCGTGCGCGCTGGAGCAACTCGCGACGAGGAACAACACGGTGAGGAACGCGGCGGAGGCGCGCGTCCGGAGGCCGGTCATCGCCCGGTCTCCGTGACGTAGCTGGCGTGTCCGGGCACGGTGATGGTCCGGGCCCGGCGGAGGTTGTCGTTGTAGTCGATCTCGTAGATCTCGCCCGAAGCCGGATTGTTGACGTAGGCGCGCGTCGCGTCGACGTGGATCGTCGGGACGACGGCGCCGCCCGCCGCGTTCGCGGGCATCAGCTGCTGTTGGGCTTTCTGAGCGCCGGTCGCGGGATCGAAGGCGCGCAGCGTTCCGTCGCGAGTGAGTACCAGCAGCGGTGCGCCCTCGCCGACGGTGTTGGTCGCGGCGACCGGGCCGGTCTCGATCCGGGACCACGTCCGTTTGCTCACGTCGAGCGACCACACCGCGTTGTTCCCGGCTGTCGCGGCGAGCGTGGTGCTGCCGGGCCGGTGCGAGAACCGGGCGGCCCGTTCGGCCGCGGCGGGCGGGCCGGGGTAGGGGATCTTCTCCCCGGCGAACGTCCCGTTCTTCTCGGAGACCAGCAGCGCGCCGTCCGCGCAGCCGAAGACGACGCCGCGCCGGGTGACCGCCTGTCCGCTCAAGTCCGGGCACGGCTCAGCGATCCGGGCGACCTGACGTCCCTGCCGGTCATGGACCCGCACCTCGTTGCCGCGCGGTCCGTTCTCGGCCGCCGAAGCGAGGATGTGTTCGCGGTAAGGCACAGCGGTGCTCTCGTGCGGGTCCCGGGCGATCTTGCCGATTTCGGCGATCGAGCCGCGGTCCAGCCGGGCCCGGTCGAGCAGGCTGGTCGTGCCGTCCGGGAACGACATCGCGGTGACCGCCGGATCGCTGTAGACGGCGAGCGGCTGGCGGCCCGGGGCGGTTCCGACGTCGCGCACTGCGGCGCGGTAGTAGTGGACGTGGTCTCCGTGGTCGACCATCCACGCGCCGCTGTCGACGACGCGGACCGCGCCGTCTCCTCCGGTGAGGTAGCCGAACCGCCCGTCGCCGGTGATGGCGCGAACGCCGTCCACCCGCCCGGCAGGCGTGACTTTTTCGGTGATCAGGTCCACTACCTGGACGGAACCCGTTGCCGCGTCGGCAACAACCAGCCGCGACTGCGCTTCCGCGGCTTCTTCGGCGCCTTCGACGTAGCCGTGCGGGGGAGCGGGCGGTGGTTTCTCGGCTGGTTCGCTGCCGCAAGCCGTCAGCAGCAGCGCGGCCGCGGCGAGCACGCCAACGGCCCGGTGGGGGCGGGAGTTCGTCATCGGTACTCGATTCCTGTTGTCGGACAACGGTGAGCGCTAGCCGCGCTGCTTCCGGAGGGCGGACAGCAGAGCGGAGAGGAAGAACTGGACGATCGCGACGGCGGCGATGCTCGCGCCCGCGGCGGTGCCCCAGTGCCAGGAAACGACCAGCCCGGCGAGGGTGGCGAGGATGCCGAGCAGTGCGGCGACGAACATGATCGTCGTGATCCGCCGGGCCCAGAAGGCGGCCGCGGCCGCTGGTGCGATGAGCAGGCCGAACACCAGCAGCGTGCCGACCACGCGGAACGACGCGACGACGGCTGTGGTCACCAGTGCGAGCAGCAGCGCGTGGGCCAGCCCGGGGCGCAGGCCGAGGGTGCGTGCCTTGCGGGCGTCGAAGGCGAGCGCGGCGAACGAGCGGTAGCCCAGCAGCGACACGGCCGCCACGAGCCCCAGCGCGACGACCAGGACGAGCAGGTCGCCCGATCCGACGGCGAGCACGTCGCCGAAGAGGAATCCGGTGAGATCGACCGCGAACGACTGCGAATGCGAAACGATGATCACCCCGGCGGCGAGCATTCCGACGAACAGCAGCCCGATGCTCGTGTCCTGGGACAACCGGCGGGACCGGCTGAGCGCGGTCACGCCGGACGCCATCGCCGCCGCGCTCAGTGCGGCGCCGAGCAGCAGGTTCGTGCCGGTCAGCGACGCGATCGCGACCCCGGGCAGCATGCCGTGCGACAGCGCGTCGCCCAGGAAAGCCATGCTCCGCAGCACGACCCACGTGCCGACGAGCGCGCACAGCACCGAGACGAGCACCCCGGCCAGCAAGGCCCGCTGCACGAAGGACACCTCGAAGGGGATGAGCAACCAGTCCACGTCCGGCACTATAGTGGAAATGATTTTCATTGTCTTTACGGGAGCTTGAATGAGCGAAGCAGAGCCGGCGGTCGTGCTGCGTGCCGTGCGCGCCGGGTACGGACAGCGCGAGGTGCTCGCCGGGGTGGACGCGCGCTTGCCGAAGGCGCGGACCACGGCGGTCGTCGGCGCGAACGGAGCCGGGAAATCGACCCTGCTCAACGTGGTCGCCGGGGTGCAGCCGCTGAAGTCGGGCTCGGTGCGGTTCGGCACCGCGCGCCGGCCCGCCTACGTCACCCAGCACAGCGAGGTCTCCAGCGCGTTGCCGCTCACCGTGCGCGCCGCGGTCGCCATGGCGCGGTGGGCGCACCGGGGCCCCTGGCGCAGGCTCACCGGCCGCGACCGGAGGATCGTCGACGAATGCCTGGAACGACTGGACATCGCCGCGATCGCCGACCGGCAACTGGGTGCGGTCTCGGGCGGTCAGCGTCAACGGGCCCTGGTCGCGCAGGGGCTCGCACAGCAGTCGGATCTGCTACTGCTCGACGAGCCCGCGGCGGGAATGGATCTCCGGGCACAGTCGCTCATCGACGAAGCGCTCGACGCCGCGAACCGGGACGGGGTAACCGTTTTGCGGGTCACGCATGACCTCGCGGTCGCTGAGCGCGCGGCGCATTGCCTGCTTCTGCGGGAGGGTCAGGCGGTGGCCGAAGGTGCGCCGACTGAGGTGCTTACGCGGGATCGGGTGGCTGAGGCGTGGGGCATGCCGTTGGACTTTCCATGAGAACGGCACTGCTGCCCGGAAACAAGCCGCGCTTTTGTTCCGGCGTAAACCGGTTCGCGCGGCTCGTTTCCGGGCAGGCCGATTGGCTTAGGCGAGAGCGAGCGGAGGCGGCTACGGGTGGGTGCGGAAAGCGTCCACGATCAAGTAACTCCCGTTCTTCATCGTGCCGGTGACGGTGTGCACGCCCGGCTGGAGACCGGAAATAACCGCCACTGTCGACTGGTATTTCCGCTCCGGGGTGACGAAACTGACCGTCCGGTAGGCCGCGCCGTCCAGAGTGAGGTCGACGTCGCCCTCGTCGGTGTTGGTTTCCGAAATGATGTCGATTCCGGTTCCGTAGAAGGTCAGGCTCCACGAGTCGCCGACATTCTGGGTGGCCCAGATGTCGTCGAGATAGGAGTTCTCGCCCCCGGCCGCGCTGCCGCGCCAGAGCCAGCCGGTCGACGGGTTTCCGGTGTTGGAGTAGACGACGCCGGAGGTGTTGTTGAGCAGTTCGGCTTCCGTGGTTTTGGCCAGTTTCAGCGTCACATCAGTCTGTCCGCGGCGCACGGTCAGCGTGATCGGGGCGCCGGGCGCGAGTTTGTTGTAGGGGAGCCAGAACGTGTTGCGGTCGTCGGTGACCTCGGCGCCGTTGACGGCGGTGATGTCGTCGCCGGTTTTCAGCCCGTTCCGGGCGGCGTAGCTGTCCTGCGGCACGGTGGGGAGGTAGAGGCCGTACGGCTTGGTCAGGCCCAGCGAAGACTGGACGGCGAGCGAGGGGATGTTGGTCGCGGTGGCTCCCATCAGCATCTCAGGCTGGACGATCATGCCGTTGCCAGGCGTGTCGCCGGGGCGGTAGGGGAAGACCGCTTTGGGCGGCAGCGCCGCGCCGCGGGCGCCGAAGCCGGTCATCGGGAAGTTCCGGTACCCGAGGCTCGCCGCGGGGGAATCGGCAGCGGCCGTGAAGTCGTAGCTGCCGAGCGGGTCGGCCGCGGCGAACTTCGGGTCGGCGACGAGCGAGCGGGAGTCCATGCCGGCGCGGAACCAGGCCGACTGGGGGTTGATCGTGGTGCCGTCCGCGGAAAGCGCCTCGTTGCCGCTGCCGTCGGGGTTGACGTAGACCGGGTAGTTGTTGTTCCAGAAGAGGTTGCGGTCGGTGCCGTACTTAGCGGTGACCGGGTTGTTCAGCACGTTGTTGTACGCCTGCGGCCCGAGGGTGATGTTGTGCTCGATGACGTCGCCGCAGTCGGAGTGGCTGACCTGTTCGTAGACCGAGCCGTCCACGAGCAGGTTGTTCGCCACGGTGCGTTCGTAACCGTCGCGCAGTTTGATGCCGCCCTTGAGGATGAGGTTGTCCAGCAAGCGGAAGCGGGACGAGCCGTCGTCGAGGTCGATCGCCCAGTCGCCGGCGTGCCAGAACCGGTTGTGCTGAATGGTGATCGGCTTGACGACGTCCAGCTTCATCAGCTTCCTCGCCTGGGCGTCGGTCAGCGCGGTGCCGGTGGAGCCTTCGTAACTCGTGCCCGGCGCGAGGGTGTTGTTGCCGGAACTGGCCCAGAACCGGCCCCGTCCCCAGACGTTGATCGAGCCGTTGTCGCCGGTTTCCTCGACGCAGTTGAAGAGGTCGTTGTTCTTGACGTTGTGCCCGCCCCAGGTGCCGTCCTCGATGTTGAGGCACGCGCGCGGACTGTCGGAGATCGTGTTGCCGTCGACCGTCACGTCCGCACTCATCGAGATGTTGACGCCGGAGGACTGCTTCTCGAACCGGCCCATGTCGTGCATGACGTTGTTCCGCACGACGATGTCGCGGGGATAGTCGTCGGTTTTCGGCCCGGGCGTGGTATCTGAGACGGCGACGTTGTCGTAGTAGTTGCTCGAATAGTCGCGCACCGCGCTCGGCGAGCCGGCGATCTGGACGTCCGAAGCGCCATCGGACTCGAACCGGTTGTCACTGACCGTGTTGCGGCGGTTGTAGCCGTCGAGGAAGACGCCGTTGCCGCCGAGCTGGTCGAAGAACGATCCGGCGACTGAGATGTCAGCGGCGTTCTTCAGATATACCGCGGCTTTGCGGACCACTGCCCAGTCGCCCTTGGCAAGGCTCTCGAAGCGGCTGTCGAAGAGCGTGCGGTGGGTCGCCGTGAAGTGCAGGCCGCGGAACGCGATGTCGTGGACGGGATTGCCCGGCGAGGCTCCGGTGAGGGTGATCAGCTGGTCCTGCTCCGCGGTCTCTACGGTCGCCGCAGAGAGATCGGCACCGGCCGGCGGATAGTAGAGCAGCTGGCCGCCCTTCCGGTCGTAGTACCACTCTCCGGGCGCGTCGAGTTCTTCCTTGACGTTCTCGGCCATCGCCGGCCCGATCCGGCCCGGCCCGTTCCCCTGCGTCAGCCCGCAGTCCTGGGGCCGGTTGTTGTCGCCGACGTAGTGCAGGTCGAGACTGCCGCCGGTGCGTCCGCTCGCGGTGAACGAGACGGAACCCCAGTCGCCGCAGTGCATCGCGCGCACCAGCGCGGTCGACGGATCCGACCACTTCGCGGATTCGCGGTTGAGGTCGGCGAGCGAGACCGAGCCCTGGAGCCGGGCCGCGTTTGGGTCGTAATTTGGATAGCGGGCCAGGATCTGGCGTTGTCCGCCGACGAACAGACCGTCGAAGTCCAGTCCGGCAGGGACGGTCGCGGCCATGATCTTGCTGCCGGGTGCCGAAGGGTGCCACTTCGGGCGCAACGGGCGTCCGCCGCTGATGGTCACGGCGGCGTCGGTCGCGGGCTGCCAGGTCACGGTATGGCCGTCGCGCCCGGAGTCCCGCGGACCGAACGCCAGCGGCTCGCCGAGGTAGTAGGTGCCGCCCGCGAGCTTCACCACGATGTCCCGGTGGCTGCCGACCCCGGTGCCGAGAAGATGCCGGACCCGTTGCTGCGCCTGCGAAAGCGAACAGGGACGCGGCTGAGAGCACGGATTCCCTGGCGGCGCGTCAGCGGCTGGAGCCGCATACACCGTCATCGGCGGCGGTCCGCTGGCGGTGGCGGGCTGGCCGAGAGCGAGCGTTCCGCCCAACCCGGCGACGGCGGACAGGACGATGCTCAGAAGCCGGCGGTTGGCCATTCAGGTCCTCCTTGACCAGGCATCGGCGTCCTGCGCACTCATGACATCCGATGTCTAAGAGACTATGCACGAGCGGGTATCAACCGTCAAGGAGCGCGTCCAGGCTTCGCCGATCCTGGAAAAGTCCTGTTTCTGCGCGGAATGTTGCGGGAACCGCGCCCGGTCGGCGAGGTGCTTCGACTGGGGTCAGCTTCATGACGGAAACGATCATTACATCTGACCTTTTCTCGTCGAGTGCGGTGACACGCTGTGGTGTGACCAGTGCTGCCGCGGCCAGAGGTTGCGCATGAGGGCGTCGCCGTTATCCTGCGGTAAGCGGTCGCTTAGCGGTGGCTGTCCAGCGGCGGACAAGGAGACGGTGTGGTGGAGTCGTTCAAGGATCGCGTTGCCCTGGTCACCGGGGCCAGCCGGGGGATCGGGCTGGCCATCGCGAAGGGGCTGGTCGAGCGCGGGGCGAAGGTGTGCATCACGGCGCGCAAGCCCGAACCGCTCGCCGAGGCCGTCGAGCAGCTCGGCGGCCCGGACGTCGCGATCGCTGTGCCTGGCAAGGCCGACGACGCCGCCCACCAGCAGGAGGCGGTCGCCGCCGCCGTCGAGAAGTTCGGCAGCCTCGACATGCTGGTCAACAACACCGGCATCAACCCGGTCTACGGGCCGATGGTGGACATCGACCCGGCCGCGGCGGCCAAGATCTTCGCGGTGAACGTGGTCGCGCCGCTGTCGTGGATCCGCGCCGCGCGGGACGCGTGGATGGGCGAGCACGGCGGGGCGGTCGTCAACGTCGCGTCGATCGCGGGCATCCGCACCTCGCCGGGCATCGGCATGTACGGCGTCAGCAAGGCCGCGCTGATCCGGCTCACCCAGGAACTCGGCGCGGAACTCGGCCCGAAGATCCGGGTGAACGCGGTGGCTCCGGCGGTGGTCAAAACGCAGTTCGCGACCGCGCTCTACGAGGGCCGCGAGGAAGAAGTCGCGGCGGCCTACCCGATGAAACGGCTCGGCGTGCCGGAGGACATCGCGGGCGCGGTGGCGTTCCTGCTGTCCGGCGAAGCGGGCTGGATGACCGGGCAGACGGTCGTCCTCGACGGCGGCGTGACGCTCGGCGGCGGTCTGTGAGCGCCGGGGTCGTCATCACCGGCGGTGGCGGCGGGATCGGAGCGGCGCTGGCCCGGCGGTTCGCCGCGGACGGTGCCCGGATTGTCGTCGCGGACCTTGACGGCGACCGGGCGGCCGAAGTCGCGCAGGAGGTCGGCGGCACGTCGTTCGCCGGTGACGTGGCAAGCGAATCCGGCGTCGCCGACTTGATCAACGCGGCTCGCGAAACGCTTGGCGAGATTGACGTTTTCTGTGCCAACGCAGGGGTCGCGCCGTTCGGTGACGCCCACGCGGACGAAGATGCGTGGTCGTTGGCGTGGGACGTGAACGTGATGGCGCACGTCCGGGCCGCCCGGCTGCTGGTCCCGGCGTGGCTGGAGCGCGGCGAGGGCCGGTTTGTCGCGACGGTGTCCGCGGCGGGCGTGCTCACCAGCCTTGGCTCGGCTCCGTATTCGGTGACCAAGCACGGCGCGCTGGCGTTCGCGGAATGGCTGTCGGCCACCTATCGGCACCGCGGGATCACCGTGCAGGCGATCTGCCCGCAGGGCGTGCGCACCGCGATGCTGGAGGAGACCGGCGAACGCGGCAAACTGCTGATGGGCGCGACCGCGATCGACCCGCCGCAGGTGGCCGACGCGTTGTTCGCCGCCATGGCCGAGAACCGGTTCCTGGTGCTGCCGCACGCCGAGGTCGCCGATTTCTATGCCTTGCGCGCCACCGAAACCGACCGCTGGCTCGGCGGGATGAACAAGCTGCAGCGGAAAATGGAGGAGCTGCCCGGCGACGCGTGACCCGATATTCTCCCGTGGCGGCACCGGGCCGCAGGGGAGTACAGGGAGCCGGAATGACCGCACCCGCGCGGACTGACATGTCGCGCATCGCCACCGCCAGTTTCATCGGCACCGCCATCGAGTTCTACGATTTCTACATCTACGGGACCGCGGCGGCGCTGGTGTTCGGGAAGGTGTTCTTCCCGACGTTTTCCTCGACCGCCGGGGTGCTGGCGTCGCTCGGCACCTTCGCGGTCGGCTTCGTCGCGCGCCCGGTCGGGGCGGTCCTTTTCGGACACTGGGGCGACCGGATCGGGCGGAAGTCCATGCTGGTCACGTCCTTGCTCGTGATGGGACTGTCCACAGTGGCCGTCGGACTGGTGCCGGAGTACGGCACGCTCGGCATCTGGTCTCCGGTCCTGCTGGTGGTGCTGCGGTTCGTGCAGGGCATCGGCCTCGGCGGCGAATGGGGCGGCGCGGTGCTGATGTCCACCGAGTACGCGCCGCCGGGGAAACGCGGGCTGTACTCGGCGTTCCCGCAGCTCGGCCCTGCGATCGGGTTCGTGCTGGGCAATCTGCTGTTCCTGGTGCTGGACGCGGTGCTGCCGCCGGCCGAATTCCTGTCCTGGGGCTGGCGGCTGCCGTTCCTGTTCTCCGCGGTGCTGCTCGCGGTCGGCTTCTACATCCGGGTCAAGATCGCCGAGACGCCGGTTTTCCAGGCCGCGCTGGACAAGGCCGAACAGGCGAAGGTTCCGCTGTTCGAACTCCTCCGGAAACAGCCGCGGGTTCTGGTGCTCTCCACATTGTCCTTTGTGCTCGCGCACGCGCTTTTCTACACCGTCACGACATTCTGTCTTTCGATGGCGACGACCACCCTCGGCATCCCGCGCACGACTGTCCTGATCAGCCTGCTCATCGCCGCCGCGGTGATGGGCGTGGCGACGCTGGTGTTCGCGATGAAGTCCGACCAGTGGGGCCGCCGCCGGCTGAGCGCGGCGGCCGCGGTGTCCGTGGTGGTGTGGGCGTTTCCGCTGTTTGCCTTGCTGCAGACGGGAAACCCAGTGTTGCTGACCCTCGGCTTCGTCGGCGGCCTGGCCTGCTTCGCGATGCTGTACGGGCCGATGGGCGCGTTCCTGCCGGAGCTGTTCCGGGTGCGGTACCGGTATTCCGGCGCGTCGATCGCGTACAGCGTCGCCGGGGTGATCGGCGGCGGGATCGTGCCGCTGATCTCGACCGACCTGTGGGCGTCGACCGGTTCGACGGTGCCGGTTTCGCTGGTGCTGATCGCGCTCGGGGTGCTCAGTTTCCTGTGCGTGCTGGGCTTGCCGGAAACCCGGGACCACGATTTCTCCGACGGGCTCGGCGAGGGGGCCGGTGCCGGGCGCCCCTGACTTCCGGCCTCCCCCGGCCGGGGGAAACCGGGCCGCACGCACTGTTTCCGGCCCGGTGCGCCGTTCGGGCTGCGGCTCTTGACACGCTGATTTGGTCTAGTCCAGTGTGTGACGGCACCCTTCCGGGTGCACTCCTCCCGGGTTGATCCCGCCGCCTCAAACCGGAGGTGTTCCGTGGTGCTCGTGGGAGGAACACAATGAAATCAGTGCGTCGGCTGGCCGCGCTCGCGGCGGCGGCAGGGGCGGCCCTCGCGACGGCGGCCGGAGTGGCCACGGCCGCGCCCGCTCCGCGGCTCGCAGCCGCACCGGACCCGGTTCTCGCGTCGCCGTACCTGTACCAGTGGGCGGGGCAGACCAGCGCGTCGGCGGCGATGTCCGCGACCGGGATCAAGACGTTCACGCTCGCGTTCATGCTGTCGGACGGTTCGTGCAACCCGAAGTGGGACGGCGACCGTTCGCTGACCGGTTCGGACAAAACCCTGATCAAGAGCATCCGCGACGCGGGCGGCGACGTCATCCCGTCCTTCGGCGGCTGGTCCGGCACGAAGCTCGGCGCGAAGTGCACGTCCGCGTCGGCGCTCGCCGGGGCGTACCAGAAGGTGATCGACGCCTACGGCCTGAAGGCGATCGACCTCGACATCGAGAACACCGACGAGTTCGAGAACGCGACCGTGCAGGACCGGATCCTGAACGCGGTCAAGATCACCAAGCAGAAGAATCCCGGCGTGCGCGTCGTGATCACCATCGGAACCGAAACGTCCGGCCCGAACGACTGGGGCAAGCGGCTGATCAAGCAGGCGAAAGCGATCGGCGCGCCGGTGGACGTGTGGTCGGTGATGCCGTTCGACTTCTCCAGCGGCGGCGACATGGCCGGCAAGACGAAGTCGGCAGTGGACGGTCTCGTGGGGCAGCTGAAGTCGACGTTCGGCTGGGACAGCGCCACGGCGTACCGGCACGCGGGCCTGTCGTCGATGAACGGCAAGACGGACAACCCCGGCGAGGTGGTGTCGGTGTCCGATTTCACCGCGATCCGCGACTACGCGGCCAGCCACCACCTCGGCCGCTTCACCTTCTGGGCGACTAACCGGGACTGCTCGGGTGGGGGCGAGTGCAGCGGTATTTCGCAGCCGAAGTACGCGTTCACGAAGATCGTGGCCGGGTATCACGGCTGATCTTGGGTTGGGGATCGGTCGGACCTGACTGGGCTCGGGCTCGGTGGGATTCGGCCGGTATGGACTTGGCTGGGCTCGCCCGGGCTTGAGCCTGGTTGAGCGCAGTCGAGCTTGGCGACGGGGCCGCCGTTCCGAGGGGTGCGGCCTCGTCGCCACCTGTCGCGGGTTCCCGCACGGGCGCTTCGCGACTCGGCGGAATCGCTTCCTGATCCGGCGGAGTCGCTGGCTGAGTCCCGTACGGTTGCCTGAGGCGGCCGTCAGCGACGGGTCATCTGGGTTCGCCGGGCGGCCACCGCTCCATGACGGCGCGCGTGGACTTGATCGCGTTCGTCTTCGCCATGCGCGGCACGGTCGATCGCGTGCCGCAGCCCTCGGTCCGCGGTCCAGGCCCGCCACCTGGCGTGCGTCGGCGGGACTTCGGGATGGTCGAGAACAGCGAGCAACCAGGCCGCCCGCACTCGAGTGTCTTCGCTCGTGCTCCTCGCGGCGGCGGTTAAGGCGGACCGCAGGGCAGGGCAGTCCAGGCGGAGCGCGAGCCGCGAATAGTAGCGGTCGTACGCCTCCTGACGGCGGTGGACCGCGCCGAGGACGAGGTCGATGATTTCATCCTCGAACGGGGAGAGAGACGGTGCGTTGCACAGGTCGCGCAGCAAAGCCTTTTTGATGTTCCATACGGAATAGGGCGGCAGCCCCGGCGGCAGGAAGACCGCTTCGGCGTGGTCGTTCTCCCACCGCAGCCAGGTGATCTGCGCTTTGCAGACCACGCGGCCATCGCGGCGAAAGGCGATGACGTGCAGCACCCGCCGTACCTCGGCAGCACTCGGTGCCCGCCCGGCTCGGCGACGGTTTCCCACTGGCTCAGCATGGCACGGTGAGAGCGCTACGGGACATCCGCGGACGCCTGGCCTTCTCTGCACGCGCCTGCGCCGCACGTGCCTTCGCCGCCGCCCGGTTGCCGCCGTTCATTTACCGCCGTCCGCGTATCGCCTCCCGCTCGTACCTCCGCTGCCCAAAACCCGCACTCGGGTAGCGGAGTTCGAAGCCGCCGATGCCCACCCGGCTGTGCGTCCGGGACTCAGCTCGCCGCCCCGCCCAGCACCCGCCGCACGAACTCCGTCTTCCCTGCCGTGTACTCCTCCCGGTCTGTCACCTCCCCGGCCAGCCGCCGCTTTACCTCGGCATACTCCGCCGCCAGCCCGGGATCCGCCCGCAACGCGTCCCGGAACTTCAGCTGTGCCCGCCACCTCGGATGCCCCTCCGGCAGCAGATGCAGATGCGCCACCCGACGCCGCCCCTCCGCATCCGGCAGCACGAAAAACCGCCGCCAAGGCGCGGCGACATCCAGTTCCGGCGGTACGAAACACCATCCGGTCGCGGCAAGCACCGGCACCACCGCCGAGACAGTTTCCGCGGACAGATCCCGCATCGGAGCCATCACGTCGAGCACCGGTTTGGCCGCCAGTCCGGGCACCGCTGTCGAGCCGACGTGCTCGACCCGCCCGGGGGCGAGCCACGGCGCGAGCAGCTGCGCGAGTTCCGCGCACAGTGCAGAACCCCGCGACGCCCACGTCGGATCCGGGGGATGGATTTCAGGCCGTTCATAGGCCCAAGCCGGAGCGTCGGACGGGTCAGCCATGCGGAGGCTCCGGAAGTGTCACGCAGGCTGGTGCGCTGGATTGTTCAGCCATGTCGCAGCCCCGAAAACGCCGCCCAAGCCGGAGTATCGGACAGGTCAGCCACGAGGAGCCTCCAGAAGCGTCGCGCAGGCTGGGTCACGGGACTGTTCAGCCATGTCGCAGCCTCGAAAACGCCGCCCAGGCCAGGGATACCGGACACATCAGCCACAGTAACCCCGGCCACCGACAAAAAACGTCAGGCAGGCAGATCCACCAGATCAGCCAACCGGGCCCGATGCCGCCCCGGCGTGCCGAACGCGAGCTGATCGCTCTTGGCCCGCTTGAGGTAGAGATGCGCCGGATGTTCCCACGTCATCCCGATCCCGCCATGCAACTGAACCGCTTCCTCCGCCGCGTGCACCGCGATCGGCGACACCCGTGCCTGCGCGACCGCCACCGCGATCGGCACATCATTCCCCGTCGCCAGCGCATCCGCCGCGTACCGAGCGGTCGCCCGCGCGTTGACCAGTTCCGTGTACAGATTCGCCAGCCGGTGCTTCAGCGACTGAAAACCCCCGACGGGACGGCCGAATTGGTACCGCCCCTTCAGATATGTCACGGTCTCCGTCAGCGCCCACTCGGCGATCCCCGTCTGCTCCGAAGCCAGCAATCCGGCCGCGGTGGTCAGAGCGTGGTCCAAAGCCTCCTCGGCGGCGGCACCGGTGCAAATCACCTGCGCGGCAGCGGAGTCCAGGGTCACGTCAGCGATCCGCCGGGTCAGGTCCAGCGACACGGCCTCGGTCACGGTCGCCGCGGAAGCGTCCACGGCGTAAAGGCCAGGGCCGTCCGGACCGACAGCGGGAACGATCAGCAGTTCAGCGACCGAAGCATCGACCACTGTGGACACTCGGCCGGTCAAGGAACCGTCAAGAAACGCAACGGTAGAAGGGAAAGGAGAGCCCGGAGCGGTCGTCAACGGCACTGCCAGAGCGCCGATCAGCGAGCCGGACGCGAGCTGGGGGAGCAGATCCGAACCCGCGGCGAGCAGGGCGGCAGTAGCGAGCACCGCACTGCCCAGGTACGGCACCGGGGCGACGCTCCGGCCCAGTTCCTCCAGCACGACCGCGACCTCGCGCGTCGAAGCGCCGTGTCCGCCAAGGGATTCCGGCACCATGAGTCCGGCGGCACCGAGGTCGGCGGCCAGCGTCTTCCACAGGGCAAGGTCGTACGGCGTGTCCGTTTCGACCCGCGCCAGCAGGGCAGCCGGTCCGGCGCGGTCGGCGAGCAGCGACCGCACCGAGGACCGCAGATCCTCTTCCACGTCCGAGTACAGCAGGTCCGGCGTGCTCATCGCGGCAGGTCCTTCCAGGCGACGTCCTTGTCCACCCGCGGCTCGGACGGCAGCCCCAGCACGCGTTCGGAGATGATGTTCCGCAGCACCTCCGAGGTGCCGCCCTCGATCGAGTTTCCCTTGGCGCGCAAGTACCGGTACCCGGCGTCGCGGCCGAAGAAGTCGACCTGTTCCGGACGGCGCATCGTCCAGTCCTCGTAGCGCAGGCCCTCTTCGCCGAGCAGTTCCAGCTCCAAACCGGACAGTTCCTGGTTCAGCTCGGCGAACGCCACCTTCATCGCCGAACCCTCCGGGCCGGGCGCACCCGCCGCGAGCTGCTGCCGCTGCCGCATCCCGGCCAGCCGCAACGATTCCGCTTCGACCCAGTGCTGCACGAGCCGGTCCCGCAGTTCCGGCGTGCGCAGCTCCGGACGGTCCCGCCACGTCTTCGCGACGAGCCCGATCATGCCGCCCTCGCGCGGCATCGCGGTGCCGCCGATCGCGACGCGTTCGTTCATCAGCGTCGTCTGCGCGACCTTCCAGCCCTCGCCGACCGCGCCGATCCGCTGCGAGTCCGGAATCCGCACCTCGGTCAGGAAGACCTCGTTGAACTCCGCCTCGCCGGTGATCTGCCGCAGCGGCCGGACCTCGACGCCGGGCGCGGTCATGTCGCACAGGAAGTACGTCATGCCCTGGTGTTTCGGCACGTCCGGGTCGGTGCGCGTGACGAGGATGGCCCACTGCGCGAGATGCGCGCTGGACGTCCAGACCTTCTGCCCGGTTACGATCCAGTCGTCGCCGTCGCGGACCGCGCGAGTGGCGAGCGCGGCGAGGTCGGAGCCCGCGCCCGGCTCGCTGAACAGCTGGCACCACACCTCTTCGCCGGTCCACAGTGGACGGAGGTAGCGCTTCTTCTGCTCCTCGGTGCCGAAGGCGAGGATGGTCGGCGCGGCCATGCCGAGCCCGATCAGGATCCGGCGCGGGTTGTTGTCCGGCGCGCCAGCCTCGGCGAAAGCGGCCTCGACCTCAGCCTGCAGCGCACGCGGTGCACCTTGCCCGCCAAGGCCCTCGGGGAAGTGCACCCAGGCGAGCCCGGCGTCGAACCGAGCGCGCAGGAAGTCCAAAGTGGACATACTCGCCGGATCATGCGACGCGAGGAAGGAAGCGACCTGCGCCCGCAGCTCCTCGGCGGTCATTTGCCCGCCTCCGTCCGGTACTTCTTCAGCTCGCGCCGCGCCAGCGACCGCTTGTGCACCTCGTCCGGACCGTCGGCCAGGCGCAGCGTGCGCACCCCGGCCCAGATCTCCGCCAGCGGGAAGTCCTGCGAGACGCCGCCCGCGCCGTGCGCCTGGATCGCCTTGTCCAGGATCCACTCGACGGTCAGCGGGGTGGAGATCTTGATCGCCTGGATCTCGGTGTGCGCGCCCTGGTTGCCCACGGTGTCCATCAGCCACGCGGTCTTGAGCACCAGCAGCCGCTGCTGTTCGATCCGCACCCGCGCCTCGGCGATCCAGTCCTGCACCACGCCGGAATCGGCGATCGGACGGCCGAACGTCTCGCGCGACAGCGTGCGCCGGCACATCGCCTCCAGCGCGCGCTCCGCCATGCCGATCGCGCGCATGCAGTGGTGGATGCGGCCCGGCCCGAGGCGGGCCTGCGCGACGGCGAACCCGGAACCCTCGTCGGCGATCAGGTTTTCCGCAGGCACCCGCACGTTCTCGAACAGCACCTCGGCGTGCCCGCCGTGGTCGCCGTCGGTGTAGCCGAACACCTGCATGCCGCGCACGACGGTCAGGCCAGGGGTGTCGCGCGGGACCAGGATCATGCTCTGCTGCTTGTGCGGGGGCGCCTCCGGATCGGTCTTGCCCATCACGATGAAGATCTTGCAGTTCGGGTTCATCGCGCCGGTGATATACCACTTGCGCCCGTTGATGACGTACTCGTCGCCCTCGCGGCGGATGCTGGTGGCGATGTTGCGCGCGTCCGACGACGCCACGTCGGGTTCGGTCATCGCGAACGCGGAGCGGATCTCCCCGGCCAGCAACGGTTCCAGCCACTGCTTCTTCTGCTGCTCGCTGCCGAACATGGTCAGGACTTCCATGTTCCCGGTGTCCGGCGCGGCGCAGTTCACCGCGGCGGGCGCGAGATGCGGGCTGCGGCCGGTGATCTCGGCGAGCGGTGCGTATTGCAAGTTGGTGAGGCCCGCACCGTGGTCGCCGGGGAGGAAGAAGTTCCACAGTCCGCGTTTGCGCGCTTCGGCCTTCAGCTCCTCGACGACCGGCGGCGGCGACCACGGTTCGGTGCGCGCGGCCAACTGCTCGTGGAAGACGGCTTCGGCGGGGTAGACGTGGGAATCCATGAATTCGAGCAGCTGTCCGCGCAGTTCCTCGGTGCGGGCGTCGAACGCGAAGTCCATCAGTTCTCCTTGGTGAGCGTCTTGCTGCCCTGTTCGATCAGGGGGGCGACGGCGGCGCCGATCTGGTCGAAGCCCTCGCCGACGGTTTTGCCTTGCTGGAAACGGAAGTAGATGCCCTCGAGGATCACCGCGAGCTTGAAGTACGCGAAGCTGACATACCAGTTCAGCGCCGAGAGATCTCGGCCGGAACGCTGCGCGTAGCGGGCGATCGTCTCCTCGGTGTCCGGATAACCGGGCGCGCTGCTGGCGTTGGACACCATCGGCAGCGAGAGCTGGTCCCGCTGCGCGTAGGTGATCATCAGCCCGAGGTCGGTGAGCGGATCGCCGAGCGTGGACATCTCCCAGTCCAGCACCGCGGTGATCCGGTCGTCGCCGTCGACGAGCACGTTGTCCAGCCGGTAGTCGCCGTGCACGATGGCGGGCGGCCCGGACACCGGGATCGCCGCGGCGAGCTGGTCGTGCAGCCGGTCCGCACCCGGCAGATCGCGGCTGCGCGAACCGTCGAGCTGTTTCTTCCACCGGCGCAGCTGGCGTTCCAGAAAGCCGTCCGGACGGCCGAAATCGCCGAGCCCGACCGCTTCCGGATCGACCGAATGCAGGTCGACGAGGGTGTCCACCAGCGCGTCGGCGATCGCCCTCGTCCGCTGCGGGCCGAGCTGCTCCAGCTCCCCGGCGGTGCGGTACGGCGTGCCCTCGACGTACTGCATCACGTAGAACTGTGCGCCGAGCACGTCCGCGTCCTCGCACAGCAGGACGGTTTCCGGCACCGGCACCGGAGTTCCGGCCAGCCCGCTCATCACGCGGAACTCGCGGCGCATGTCGTGCGCGGTCGGCAGCACGTGCCCGAGCGGCGGACGGCGCACGACCCAGCGCTGTGTGCCGTCGGAGACGAGATAGGTGAGGTTGGACCGCCCGCCCTGAACCACTTCCGCGGTCAGCGATCCGGAGACGAGCCCGGGCCGCTCGCGGTCGAGGTGGGCGCGAAGCCTCGCCAGATCGAGGCCGGGCGGGTCGGTTTCGGTCATCGGAAGGACTCCACTTCATACGGGTTCGAGGCTCGCGCCCCAATGCCACATCGGGTGCGTGGCATGCACCCCAATGCCACATTGGGTGCGTCAGACGCACCGAACGCCACATTGGGTGCGTGGCATGCACCCAATGCCACATTGGGGCGCGGTCGGGCGGAGCGGACGGGCGGACGGGCGGACGGTCAGAGGATGAGCCGGGAAACCATCTCGGCGACGCAGGCGGGTTTGTCCTCGCCCTCGATTTCGACGGTCCAGCGCACCACGGCCTGCTTGCCGCCGGGCACGTCGGTCAGCTCGGCCAGTTCGGCGGTCCCGCGCACCCGCGAGCCCACCTTGACCGGCTGCGGGAACCGCACCTTGTTGAGGCCGTAGTTGATGCCCATCTTCAGGCCCTCGACCCGGTAGATCTCCGGCAGGAACGCCGGGATCAGCGACAGGGTGAGGAACCCGTGCGCGATCGTCGTGCCGAACGGGCCCGCGGCGGCCTTTTCGGCGTCGAGGTGGATCCACTGGTGGTCGCCGGTGGCGTCGGCGAACAGCTGCACCTGCTCCTGGGAGACGGTGTGCCATTCGCTCGTGCCCAGCGGCCCGCCGACCGCTTCGGCGAGTTCGGAAACGTCGGAGAACACGCGCATCGCGATCAGTCCTTCGGTCCGCCGGCGACGTAGATGACCTGGCCGGACACGAATCCCGCGCCCTCGCTGACCAGGAACGACGCGACGTTCGCGATGTCCTCGGGCGTGCCGACGCGCTGCACCGGGATCTGCGAGGCGGCCGCGGCCTTGAAGTCCTCGAAGCTCATGCCGACGCGCTCGGCGGTCGCCGCGGTCATGTCGGTGGCGATGAACCCGGGCGCGATCGCGTTGGCGGTGACGCCGAACTTGCCCAGTTCGATCGCCAGCGTCTTGGTGAAGCCCTGCATGCCCGCCTTGGCCGCGGAGTAGTTGACCTGCCCGCGGTTGCCCAGCGCCGAGGTGCTGGACAGGTTGACGATCCGGCCCCACTTCTCCTGGGTCTGGTACTTCTGCACCTCGCGGGTCATCAGGAACGAACCGCGCAGGTGCACGTTCAGCACCGAGTCCCAGTCCTGTTCGGTCATCTTGAACAGCAGGTTGTCGCGGGTGATGCCGGCGTTGTTGATCAGCACGGTCGGCGCGCCGAGCTCCTCGGCCACCCGGGTCACCGCGGCTTCGACCTGCTCGGCGTCGCTGACGTCCAGCGTGACGCCGACCGCCCGGCCTCCGTCGGCGACGATCGCCTCGGCTCCTTGTTTGACCCCGGCCTCGTCGAGGTCCAGCAGGCCGACGGCGAACCCGTCGGAGGCGAGGCGGCGGGCTACGGCGGCGCCGATGCCACGGCCGGCGCCGGTCACGATGGCCACACGGGAAGCGGTCACGGGGGTTCTCCTCATCGTCGGGGAAAGCCTGCTCGGGGCGGCATGTCCGGAACAGGCGTACGCGGACTGCCTGCGCAGGATGCCACGGCACGGCACCCGTCGCTGGCGGCTAAGCGTACGCTTATTACGAGATTTTCGCGAGACCCGAGAGGGCGGTTCGCCGGGTGCGGCCGGGACGTCGGCCGGGGCCGGTAGGGTCGCCGCCGATGAGGATCACGAGCGCGCCTCTCGCCGCGGCGGGACGCGCGCTGGGCGAGGCAATCGCCGGCGGCGGCGCCCCGGCTGTCGTGCCCGGCCGGACGCACCAAGCGCTGATCGGGCTCGCCGCTGCCGTCGGCGGAGTGCTCGCGTTCTTTCCGGCCGGCCGTGCGAACGCGGGCACGCTGGCGCTGGCGGCCGCGCTGACCATGTTCTCGATCGGGCTCACCCTGGTGCGTCCGCTGTGGTCCTGGCGGGTGCTGATCGTCGTCGTGGCCTGCGCGAACCAGCTTTACGGGATCCACGAACGGTTCGGCTGGCCGTGGAACGGCGGGCTCGCCTTCGCGGCGGTCCCGGTGCTCGCCGCGGTCGGCCGCAACCACCGGCCGGGCGTGCTGGCGTGGGTCTGGCTGATCTCCGCCGGGGTCAGCGCTCCGCTGGTGAACGTGCGCGCCGAGCTGGTCCTGATCTGCGTGCTGCTCGCGGTGCCGCTGGCGTTCGGCTGGCTGGTTTCGCGGCTGCGCGGCGCCGAACGCGACCTGGCGGCGGAATCCACCCGCCGGGCGGTACTGGAGGAGCGGGCCAGGATCGCCCGCGAGCTGCACGACGTGGTCGCGCACCACATGTCGGTCCTGGCCATGCGCGCGGACTCCGCGCGCTACCGGTTCCCCGGCCTCGACGAAGGGCTGCGCGAGGAGTTCCAGTCGATCCAGGACACCGCCCGCAACGGGATGACCGAAATGCGCAGGCTGCTCGGCTTGCTGCGCGCCGGGCAGGCCGGCCAGGAGACCGAGCCCCAGCCGGGGGCCGAGCAGATCGGGCAGCTGGTGGAACGGGTCCGCGCGACGGGCACCGACGTGCGGTTCGAGCTGCGTGGCGATTGCCGCGGTTTGCCCGACGGCGTCTCGTTGTCGGCCTACCGGATCGTCCAGGAAGGGCTCAGCAACGCGGTGCGGCACGCTCCCGGCGCGCCGGTCGAAGTGTTCGTGCACGTCGATCCGGGACAGCTGCGGCTTGCCGTGCAGGACTCCGGGGCCGTCGCGAGCGCTCCGGAGGAGACGTCGGGCCGGGCGAAGCACGGACTGCTCGGGATGCGGGAACGGGCGGCAGCACTCGGCGGTACTTTCTCCGCGGGACGACGGGACGGCGGCGGGTTCGCGGTCGTCGTGACCGTTCCGCTGGACTGAGGGGGACCGCATGGCGGTGACGGTGGTGATCGCCGACGACCAGACCATGGTCCGGCAGAGCTTTCGCGCGGTGCTGGACGCGCAGCCGGACATCGAGGTGATCGGCGAAGCGGCCACCGGGACCGAAGCGGTCGCCGCCTGCCGCGCGCTGCGCCCGGACCTGGTGCTGATGGACATCCGGATGCCGGACCTCGACGGACTGGCCGCCACCCGGCTCGTCCTCGGCGGCGACCGGGACGCCGGGCCGCGGGTCCTCGTGCTGACCACGTTCGACGCCGACGAGTACGTCTACGGCGCGCTCAGCGCCGGCGCCAGCGGGTTCCTGCTGAAGGACTCCCCGCTGGACGACCTGGTCGTCGCGGTCCGGATGGTGGCCGCGGGCAACGCGTTGTTCGCGCCCGCGGTCACGCGCCGGGTGATCGAGGGGTTCGCCGGGACGCGGCCGCCGGCGCAGGACGTCGGCAGGCTGTCCGAGCTGACCGCGCGCGAACTCGAGGTGCTGCGGCTGATCGCGCGCGGACTGTCCAACGCGGACATCGCCGGGCAGCTGGTGATCGCGGAGCAGACCGCCAAGACGCACGTCAGCCGGGTGCTGGGCAAACTCGGGGTCCGCGATCGCGCCCAGGCGGTGGTGCTGGCCTACGAGGCGAAGCTCGTGGTGCCGGGCCAGTGATACGCCGGTAGCACTCGCCGCGCGGGACGCTACCGGGGAGGCAGCCGAAGACAGCTCTGCGGACGGACGATTCCGGGGCTCTGACCTTCCTAGCTTTCCCTTGTGCGCCAAGAGAAAAAGATCGTCCTCGGGCTGGCCGTCGCCGTCCTGGCCGGAATCGCCGTCGTTCGCTGGCTCGGCGGCGCGTCGCTCGGGGTGGACAGCGCGGTGTACCGCGCCGGGGCGCTGGCCGTGCTGCGCGGACAGCCGCTCTACGAGCCTTTGCTCGCCCTAGACCCGAAGTCCGCGCTGGAACTGCCGTTCACGTACCCGCCGAGCGCGGCGTTGCTGTTCCTGCCGCTGGCCGCGCTCCCGCCGCAGCTCGTCTGGTTGCTGCTCGCGGTCGGCACAGTTCTCGCGCTGTGGTCGGTGACGCGCCGGTTCGCCCGCGACCGGCCGCTGCTGGCGCTCTGTCTCCTGCCGGTGCTGGAACCTGTGTGGCGGACGATTTCGCTGGGCCAGATCAACGGCGTGCTGATGGCCTTGGCGGTGCTGGACGTGCTGCCGGGCCGCACCCGCAGGTCCGGCGGGGTGCTGATCGGGCTGGCCGCCGCAGTGAAGCTGACTCCGCTGATTTTCGTCGCGCACCTGTTCCTGACGGGCCGCCGCGCCGACGCGTGGCGCGCGCTGGCGACCTTCCTCGGGGTGAGCGCGGCCGGGGCGCTGGTTTTGCCAGGGGATTCGATCCGGTACTGGACTTCGGCCGTGCTGGACAACCGCAACGCCGAAGCGGTCGACTGGGTGCTCGACCAGTCCCTGCATGGCATGCTTGCGAGGTTTGGCGCGACCTCGCTCGGCTGGTACGCGGCGGCGGCCGTGCTGTGCCTGTTGGCGGGTGCGCTGCTGGTCCGCGAGTTCCACCGGCGCGGCGAACCGCTGGCCGCGCTGCTCGTGACAGCGGGGTGCGGGCTGTTGGTGAGCCCGCTTTCGTGGACGCACCACTGGATTTGGGCAGCGCCCCTGGTCGGTTTTCTCGCGGACAGGCGGGTCGCGCTGGTCTGCGCCGGAGCGATCTTCACCGGCTTCGCGCTGACTGTGGTTCCCGAGGGCGGACACCGGGAGCTGTCCTGGAATCCGGTCGAGGCAGTGCTCGGCAACGCCTATGTGCTGAGCGCACTGGCAGCGGGCGCGGTCCTCACTGTCCGGATGCTGGCCCGGTCGCGGGCTCAGCGCCTCCCAGGGCAGATTGCCGCGCCGGAGCAGCCAATGCGGCCAGTGCGACGAGTTCGGTGAGCGCCATCCCGCGTTCGACGAGGCCGAGCGGGATGAGCAGCCACCAGCGCTGGTCGGTAAGCGCGGCGAAGGCGACCGCGCCGAGAATCACCGCGAACCACGCGAGCGACGCCACGGCGAGCGCGCGGGCGAGAAACCGGCGGCGCGGCGAGTCCGGAAAAGCCGTGCGGGCCGAGACGAGCACCGCGAGCGGAAGACAGACGAAGGCCACGACGCTGGCGATCCGGTGCAGCGTGCCGCCCGCGCCGGTTGCCGCCGCGTTCGCCCAGTCGGTCTTCGGGAACGCGACGATCACCAGCAACCCCGCTGTCCAGAACGCGCCGAACACCGCCGCGAGCACCGGCAGCCGTCCTTGCCGCCGCAGCCCGGCGAACGCGACCGCCGAACCGGCCGCGACCAGCACGACAGCCAGATCGAACACCCATTTGCGGTCCGACAGCCCGTATTCGCTGATGGTCCGCCGGGTCGCGCTGATCTCGTCGGTGGGCGGCACCACCTGCAACAGCAGCATCAGCACGGCGCCCAGGGCGAGCGCGCCGATCCCGGCCAGCGCGGGGCGGCGACCCGCCGACAAGGTTGTCATGCACTCACCGTGACACGGGCCGGATATGTCCCCGGTGAATCAGGCCGCCCGGCCGGACCCGGTGACCTGCGCGCGCACCGTGCGCAGCGCGTTGTGGTCCACAGTGGACGGTTCGGCGGAGAGCCAGCCGCCGATCTCGTGCAGGAACTGCTCCGGCGTCATCGGCGGACCGGGTTCGCCGTCCGGTTCGGCGGTGGTGACCTCGCCGTCGCGGCTGGGGTAGACGATCATCGCGCCGCGCAGCGCGACGCCGGGCAGCAGCTCGCGGTAGCGGTCCAGGCTTTCTTCCAGCTGGCTGCCGCCGCCGCGGAACGGGCGGCCGTTGCGCAGCAGCCGTCCGTCCTCGGCGGTCTCGTAGTGCCCGGGCAGCCACAGCTTCGACTCGATCAGCACCAGGCGTTTCCCGCAGAGCACCGCGTGGTCGACGTCGGCGAACACCGAACCGGGCCAGGCGAGCCCGTGGAAGATGCGCGCGCCGGGCAGCCGGGTCAGATACCGCTCCAGCAGGTCGGCGGTGAGCCGTTCGGCCAGCTCGTCGGCCTCGCCGCCGGGGGAGCCGAACACCGCGCTGCCGCCGAATTCCTCGGCGAACGCGTGCCGGGCGCGGCGCGCGGACAGGAAGCCGCGGGCGAGCCGGTGGACGAGCAGCGCGGTCCCCGCGGTGAGCGTGAGCCAGACGATCAGCACCGGCGGGGTGAAGTCGATCCCGGCGAGCAGCGGCAGCAGCACCAGCACCGCACCGGCGAGCGCGGCGACGACCGGCGTGTGCCCTGGTCCGCGGCGCCGTCCGTGCCGCATCCGCGGGTCGGCAGCGGCGAACGACCACCACTCCAGGCATTCCGGATCGATGTCCGGCGGCTCTGGGCGGTAGCCGGGCTGCTCGCCGAATCGCCGCCGGGGCCGCGGTTTGGGCACCGAAGCGGCCGGGACGCCCGCGTCGTAACGGGCGCGTTCGTTGGGGTCGGCGAGCGTGTCGTAAGCCTCGCGCAGCAGCTGAAAGGTGCCGACCGTGCCGCCCGCGTCCGGGTGCAAGGTCTTGGCCAGCCGACGGTAGGCGGCCTTGATCTCCGTGGGGGACGCGGTTTTTCCCACGCCGAGTACCGCGTAGTAGTCGGGCACAGTCGGGTTCCACCTCCGGACGGCTGCCCGCGCAACGATATGGGGTCGCCGGGGCGGGGTGCCATCCGCCTCCGCGGCGCGCCGGAGTGAACCTGTTTTCGCTAGCTCCGGGCCAGCCACTCTTCGCGGTTCAGGGCGTACTCGACGGCGTTCAGGTCGTCGCCCGGGGCGAAGTACCGGCGGTCGAATTCGGCGACGAAGTCCCGGACGTGCCGGAGCCCGATCGAGGCCATCGTCGCCTGAGAGGCTTCGTTGCGGGCCTGCGTCCTGGCGAAGATGCGGTCGAGCCCGACGTCGCGGAACCCGTGCCGGAGCATCTCGCGCGCGCCCTCCTTGCCGAGTCCTTTACGCCAATGCCTGCGAAGCAGCCGGTACCCCAGCTCCGCCTGCCCCTCGAATTCGCCCGGCCGCAGAGACCAGTACCCGGCCAGCTCGCTGTCGACGAACCCGACCCAGCAGCCGAGGCCTCGATCGGCGTACGCGAGTGTCGTCCGAAGCTCCTCCGCCGCCTGCTCGCGGGTCAGCACGCCGCCGAGATAGCGCATCACTTCCGGGTCGGCGGACATCTCGACCTGATGCTCGAGATGTCCGGCGGACAACGGGATCAGCCGGATCCGCTCGGTGTGCAAGATCGGCTGGGACCTCATGCGAACACTCCCGGGTCGGCGGACGGCGGGAGGCAGTCTGGCAGTCGCGCGAACCGCCTGTCAGCCGGTTTTCCGCCGGGCCGGCCGTCTCTCGGCACTTCCCGGCCAGCGGCACCGGACGACCGTTCCGGACGGGAGCGCCTCGCCGAGGCTTGTCCACTCTTGTCTTCTCTTGCCCGCCGGACCCGCGCCCCACCGTCCCCTTCTCCCACTCCCGCACCGGTTTCGGCAACTTTCCGGACGCAGCTCTTCCGCACCCCGTTCATCTTATGTTAAGAAGCTTTACTAACTATTGGATGGAGGCACGACGTGAGCTCACCCACCCGCCCGGGGGACTCCGCGACCCTTCCGGGGACCGGTCTCGAACGCCGGATCGGGCCGCTGCAGGCGACCGCGATCAACATGACGCAGATGTGCGGGATCGGCCCGTTCGTCACCATCCCGGCGATGGTCGCGACGATGGGCGGCCCGCAGGCGATGTTCGGCTGGATCATCGGCGCGATCATCGCCCTCGCCGACGGGCTCGTGTGGGCCGAACTGGGCGCGGCGCTGCCCGGGGCCGGCGGGACCTACATCTACCTGCGCGAGGCGTTCCAGTACCGCTCGGGCCGGCTGATGCCGTTCCTCTTCGCCTGGAGCGCGGTGCTGTTCATCCCGCTCATCATGTCCACCGGCATCATCGGGCTGGTCCAGTACCTGGGCTATCTGGTGCCGGGCGTGACCGACGCGGGCGGCGTCACCCCGCTGGGCAAGATCATCGGCATCGGCCTCGTGGTGCTGATCGTGCTCGCGCTGTTCCGCCGGATCGGCCAGATCAGCAAGCTCACCACCGCACTGTTCCTGATCATGCTGTTCGCCGTCCTCGCGGTGATCATCGCGGCCTTCACGCACTTCGACGCGCACCAGGCGTTCGCCTTCACCCCGGGTGCCTTCGGCTGGGGCGGCGCGTTCTGGTCCGGTCTCGGCGCGGGTCTGATCATCGCCGTTTACGACTACCTCGGCTACAACACGAGCGCATATCTCGGCGGCGAGGTCCGCAACCCTGGTCGCACGCTCCCGCGCTCGATCATTTTCTCCATCCTCGGCATCATGGCGCTCTATTTCCTGCTGCAGGTCGGCGTTCTCGGCTCGCAGCCGCTGGAGTCGATCAAGAACGCGACGTCGGTGGCGTCGACGGTGCTGGAGCAGGCGTGGGGTTCCGTGGCCGCGAAGATCGTCACGGTCTTCATCGTGATCGCGGCGGTCGGTTCGGTGTTCGCCGGCCTGCTCGGCGGGTCGCGAGTGCCGTTCGAAGCCGCGCGCGACAAGGTGTTCCTGCCGGTGTTCGCCAAACTGCACCCGAAGCTGAACCTTCCGACGGCGGGCGTGCTCGCGATGGGACTGATTACCGCGATCGGTTCGCTGTTCACCTTGACTGACGTGATCAACGCGGCGGTCACCGTGCTGGTGATCATCCAGTCCCTGGCGCAGGTCGCGGCGATCGTGGTGCTGCGGCGCCGCCAGCCGCATCTCAAGCGGCCCTACCGGCAGGTGCTGTATCCGGTGCCGACGATCATCGCGGCCGTCGGCTGGGTTTACGTGTACGTATCGGCCAGCTGGCTTTCGATTGGGCTCTCGGTCGCCTGGATCGTCCTCGGCGTCATCGCTTTCCTGGTCTACGCCTCGAAGGAAAAGGTGTGGCCGTTCGGTCCCAAGGAAATCCGCGAGGCGTTCGCGTCCCAGCCCGCGGAGGTGGAGTCGTGAGGAAACCGCTGATCGCCGGGATCACCGCGCTGGTCCTCGTTCCCGGCGTGGTGACCGCCGTTTCGACTACCGCTTCCGCGCAGCAGCCGGAATCGGTGGCGTCCCGTCCGCAGGGCCAGTCGACGATCGGCCTCGGCGGCTGGCAGGTCCTGACGACCGCGCAGGTCAAGGACGACGGCACGACGGTGTCGAAGCCCGGCTACCCGACCCGCGGCTGGCTGAAGGTGAAGCCGGACGACGCGGGCGCGCCGGGCACCGAGATCAACGCACTGGTGCAAAACGGCAAGTGCGCCAACGTCTTCTACTCGGACAACATGCGCAAGTGCTTCGGATACCAGGCGAAGCGCGGGCCGGTCGTGACGAAGCAGTTCATGGACCCATGGTGGTTCCGCACCGATTTCGACCCCGGTTTCCGGCCGGGCAAGAACGCGAAGCTGACCATCCCGGGCGTCGTCGGCGAGGGCGACGTGTGGGTGAACGGCACGCTCGTCGCGGGCAAGGACGTGGTGAGCGGTGCGTACGCCGGCCACACCTTCGACGTCACGAAGCTGCTGCGGCCGGGCAAGAACACGCTCGCGGTCAAGATGTACCCGAACGATCCGAATTCGATGTACACGCTCGACCAGGCCGACTGGGCGCAGATCGTGCCGGACAACAACACCGGCCTGCAATACCCGCCGACGCTGCAGCTGTCGGACGCGCTGAGCGGCGACAACGCGCACGTCGTGCAGGACAACGCGGCGGACCTGTCGACGTCTTCGCTGACCGCGAAGGTCGACGTCACGAACGACGCGGGCACGCCGCAGACCGGCGAGGTCACCGCGACGGTCACGCCGCCGGGCCGGGGCGCGCCGATCGTGGCGAAGCAGCGCGTCACGATTCCCGCGCACACCAAGCAAACCGTGACGTTCACGCCGGCGAAGTTCCCGCAGTTGAAGATCGTCAAGCCTCAGGTGTGGTGGCCGTACTCGATGGGTGCCCAGCCGTTGTACACCTTGGGTACGACAGTTTCGCAGGGCGGCGTGGTTTCGACATCGTCCTCGGAGACGTTCGGGATCCGGACGGTCACGTCGAAACTGATCGGCAAGTCCCCGGCACTGCCGGACGGCGCGCGGAAGTTCGCGGTCAACGGCAAGGACTTCGTGTTCCGCGGCGGCGGTTACGCACCGGACCTGTTCCTGCGCTACGACAAGGCCGACGTCGCGCATCAGCTCGCGCTGATCAAGAACCTGGGTCTGTCCGGTGTCCGCCTCGAAGGCCACGACATGCCCGCGGACTTCTACGAACAAGCCGACCGCGCCGGACTGCTGGTGCTCGGCGGATTCATGTGCTGCGACGCCTGGCAGCCGGAACATCCGGAGAAGCTGACCGACCGCGACTACCGGATCATGCATGATTCGGCGTACTCGATCGCGCAGCGGGAACGCAGCCACCCCAGCGTGATCACCTACGGCTGGAGCGACAACGAGCCGATCCCGCGGCAGGAAACCGAGACGCTGAACGCGTTCAAGGAAGCCGATTGGGACGTGCCGGTGCTCGCGTCGGCGGAGTACAAGAGCACCAAGACGCTCGGCCCGTCGGGGGAGAAGGAAGGCCCGTACGACTGGGTTCCGCCGTCCTACTGGTACGACTCCTCGACCTTCGACAAGAAGGACCCGAGCCGCACGAACGCGGGCGGCGCCTGGGGTTTCGCGAGCGAGCAGAGCGCCGGGCACACCGTGCCGACGCTGGACTCGATCCGGCGGTTCCTGTCGCCGCAGGAGCAGGCGAAACTGTGGCAGGACCCGGCGTACAACCAGTACCACGCGAACTACGAG
Source organism: Amycolatopsis sp. NPDC054798 (assembly GCF_053611505.1). Taxonomy (NCBI): domain Bacteria; kingdom Bacillati; phylum Actinomycetota; class Actinomycetes; order Pseudonocardiales; family Pseudonocardiaceae; genus Amycolatopsis; species Amycolatopsis sp. NPDC054798. Next base: position 29,530 of record NZ_JBSHAM010000033.1, read on the forward strand.
TCCGGGCACGGCGGCTACAAATTCGGCACGCTGTACACCTTGGACGAGTCGATCGCCCGGCGGTACGGCAAATGGGATTCACTGGAGTCCTATGTGGAGTCCGCGCAGATCGCGAACTACGAGAACACGCGTTCCCAGTTCGAGGCGTTCCTCGCGCACGCCAACGACAAGAAGAACCCGTCGACCGGCGTGGTGTACTGGCAGCTGAACAAGGGCTGGCCGACGCTGCTGTGGGCGCTGTACAACAACGACGGCGACCAGCCGGGCGCGTATTTCGGCGCGCAGAAGGCGAACAAGCCGCTGCACGCGCTGTACGCCTATGACACCGGCACGGTCGCGCTGTCCAACCTGGGCGCTTCACGGCAGAACGGGATTTCCGTGCAGGCCAAGGTGTACGACACCGCGGGCAAGGTGCTCGACGACCAGAACGTCCCGGCGGTTTCGCTGGACAGCCAGGGCGTCGCGACCGGGGTGCTGAAGCCGAAGGTCCCGGCGGAGACGAAGGCGCCGGCGAAGGCGCAGGTGTATTTCGTGGAGCTGCAGGTGCGTCAGGGCGGGAAGGTCGTGGACCGGAACGTCTACTGGATGTCCACGCAGAAGGACGTCGTGGACTGGGCGAAGACACTGCAGAAGCCGCAGGCGACGATGAGCCAGTACGGCGATTTCACCGCACTGCGCGACCTGCCGAAATCGAAGGTCGACGTGACCGCTTCGACGCGTCCGTCGCGTGGCCCGGACGGCGCCGACACCGCCACGACGGTGACGATCACCAACCCGTCGAAGACCTCCGCGGTCAGCTTCTTCCTGCGGGCGGACCTGCGCCGCTCTTCCGACGGGTCCCAGCTGCCAGCTGCGACCTGGGACGACAACGACATCACGCTGTGGCCGGGCCAGTCTCAAACGCTGACCGTCCGCTACCGGGCCGCCGACCTGCACGGCGCGGCCCCGACCGTCAGCGTCGACGGGTTCAACACCGGCCGGGTCGTGGTGCCGGCCGGTCCGCACCGGGACAGCCACGGGGCTGTCCCGCCGGTCATCGAGGGGACCCGCGAGTGACATCGGACGACCTGATCCTGGGCATCGACTTCGGCGGCACGAAAGTGGCGCTGGGGCTGTCCGACCGGAACGGCACGCTGCTGGCGACCCGCCGCCTGGACACCGACGCCGAAGCGGGCGCCGAACAGGTGGTCACCCGGGCGCTGGCCGCCGCGGCCGAACTGGTCTCCGATGCCCGGCTCGCCGCGATCGGGGTGGTGAGCCCGGGAATCGTGCTGCCGGACCGGATCCTGCTGGCCCCGAACGTGCCCGGCTGGGAAGAACTCCACCTCGCCGAACTGGTGTCGGCGGCGTTCCCCGCCGTCCCGATCGCCGTCGGCACCGACGCGAAAGCCGCCGCGCTGGCGGAATGGACCTGGGGCACTTTGAAGGGAGCCGACCCGGCCGTCTTCCTGTCCCTCGGCACCGGCATCGCGGCGGCGGTCCTGGTCGGAGGCCGCCTCCTGACCGGTGCGAACGGGGCGGCCGGGGAAATCGGATACAACCTGCGCACCCCGCAGGACACCGACGGATTCGCCAGCGGAGCGGCGCCGCTGGAAGAAGCCGTCGGAGGCCGGTGGCTGGGCACGCGGGCGACCGCGCTGCTCGGCCGCCCGGTCACCGCGGGGGAGTTGTTCGCGCTGGCCCGGGAGAACACTGAGGCGAAGGAACTGGTCGCTTCGGCGCTGGACGAGCTTTCCATGCATGTGGCCAACCTGGCCATCGCGTTCGATCCCGCGCGGATCGCGGTGGGCGGCGGGTTGGTTCGGTCGGCTGATGTGTTGTTGCCTGCGTTGCGGGAGAGGTTGGCGGCTGCGGTGCCGTTTCCGCCGGAGCTGGTGCCTGCGCGGTTCGATCAGGACGCTTCGCTGCTGGGCGCGGTGGCGTTGGCGTTGCGGGAGTGAGACTTCCGTGACCGGCGGGGTTGCCTCCGACGCTTCGCCGGTCACGGGTACCAGGTTTGCCGGGTGGTGGGTGCCGGGATTGTTGTGGTGACCCGGTTTTGTTGCCGGGGTGGTGGGTGCGGGGCTTTGCGGGCACCCTGGTTTTGGTGTCGGGGTCGTGGGTGCCGGGCTCTTGCAGGCGCCCCGATCTTGTCGTCGAAGTGGCGGGCTCCGGAGTTGTTGCGGTGCCCCGGTTTTGCCGGTGGTGGTGGGTTCCAGGGTCGTTGCGGTGGCCCGGTTTGTCGTCGAAGCGGTGGGTTCCGGAGCTCTTGCGGTGCCCCGGTTTTGTTGCCTGGCAGGCATTGCTGACGGTTCTGTCCCGGAAGACCGCGAGCGTTCCGCCCGTTCGGATTCCCGCGCCGCCCGGCCCGCGTCTCCTGGTTTATCCAGGAGACGCACCGATTATCCAGCGTTTGGCCCGGAGCTCGGCTGCCTTGGCGTGCTCAGCGAGGAGCGGTACCGCCTCGATGCTCCGCGTTCAGCAGTGCGAGGAGTCCGGGAAACCTCTTCTCGACGTCCGCGCGCCGCAGCCGGATGCCCTTGCGGTTGCCGTAGTCGATCTCGTCGATGAGGCCCGCCTCGCGAAGGACCCGGAAGTGGTGGGTCTGGGTCTGCTTCGAGATCGGAAGAGCGAACGAGTTGCAGCCCCGTTCGCTGTCGCCGCGGTCCGCGGCCAGCTCCGTCATCACTGAACGACGGTGCTCGTCGGCCAGTGCGCGGAACACCGCACCCAGATCCAGCGCGTCGGCCTCCGGTCCGGCCTGGTTTTTCCCGGCCACGCGACCCTCCCTTCAGGTACGACTTGCATCGTACCTCATCGGCGTGCTGTACTCAGGTATGAATTTGATCGTACCTTGACCCGGTCGCTCCGCGCCCAGCATTCGCCGGAACCTGGTCAACGACACCCCGAGAGGTCATCGTCATGACGAAGCGCGACGTGCTGATAGTCGGAGCCGGAATCGCCGGGCCCGCACTCGCATACTGGCTCTCCCAGCACGGATACCGGCCGACGGTCGTCGAACAAGCCCGGCAGCTGCGCTCCGGCGGCAGCGCGATCGTCGTCAAGGGGCCCGCGATCCCGGTCGCCGAGCGCATGGGCATCCTCCCGCAGCTGCGCGGGCTCGCCACGCGCACTCGGTCGCTGACCCTGCTCGACCCCGGCGGCAGGCGAATCCTGCAGCTCCCGCTCTCCTCGGACGAGGCGCCGGCGGTCGAGGTGACCCGAGCCGACCTGTCCGAGGTGCTCCACCAGTCGGCGCGGCCCGCGGCCGAGTTCCTGTTCGACGACACGGTCACCGCTCTCGACCAGGACGGAAGCGGCGTCGACGTCACCTTTCGGCGGTCCGCGCCGCGGCGCTTCGACTTGGTAGTCGGTGCGGACGGAATGCACTCCGCGGTGCGACGCCTGGTCTTCGGACCCGAGCGGCAGTTCGTGCGCGATCTGGGCCTGTACGGCGCGACCGTCCCGCTCGCACCCGACGCCGTCGAGGACCCGAGCGAGATGACGATGCTGACCGTGCCGAACCGGATGCTGGTCGTCCACCCCTCTCGGACCACCCCGCTCGCGATCTTCACTTTCCGGGCCGCGCAGAACGCACCCCACGACCGCAAGAACCTCGCCCTTCACAAGCAGACGGTGGCCGACGCCTACGCCGACGTCCGATGGCGAGCACCGGAACTCGTGGCGGCGTACCTCGATCACCCCGCTCCGTTCTTCGACCCCCTGACTACCGTCCGGATGCCGTCGTGGTCCCGCGGCCGGGTCGTGCTGCTCGGGGACGCGGCGGGAGCGACCGCCCTGCTGGGCGACGGGTCCAGCTTGGCGATGGCTGGCGCGTACGCCCTCGCGGAAGAACTGGCTGCCCATCCAGGCGATCACGCCAGTGCCTTCGCTGCCTACGAGTCGCGACTCCGCCAGGAAGTGGGTCCACGGCAGCGCCGCGTCGGTCTGGTCTCCCGGCTCATGGTGCCCCGTACTCGGCCGGGACTCGCGGTGCGCAACACGGTGGCCCGCGCGGTCGGTCGCACGAGCCGGACCGCTGCTCGCGAAACTGCGAACCGGTAGACCGGGTCCGCACCGAGCGGTCACCGGTCGGTGCGCGGCAGCTCTCAGCCCGGGTCGAAGCTGACGCGTCCGACGAACCTGGCTCGGCCGCACACAGGTCGGTGCGGCGGGTGATGTCTGCGGTTCCTTCTCCCGGGGCGGTTACTGTGTCCGTCTGCTCTTCGCGCGGCTCGTCGGCGAGCTGTGCGAGGTGTGGCGGGTGATGTCTGCGGCTCCTTCTCCCAGCGCGGTTACCGTGCCCGCCCGCTCTCCGTACGGCCCGTCGGCCAGCCGTGCCAGATCCGCCCTCGCGCCCCTCTCCGCCCCCGGTCCCTCGCGGTCGCTGCCGCTTCCTTCTGCCTGCATCAGCATCCTGACCTGCCAAAACGCCCGCTAGATCCAACCTGGCGGTCCCGCGCACCGATCTGGCGCCCAAGAAACGTGGACGAGAAGCTGCGGGTGGCCGTGCTCGTCGCCAGCACCCGGGAGGGCCGGGTCGGCGGCGAGATCGGCCGATGGTTCGCCGAGCGGGCCGCCGGGCACGGCGGGGTGGCGCTCGACGTGCTCGACCTCGCGACGTTCGCGATCCCGGCCCGGCTGCCCGCCGAGCCGACGGCCGCCATGGCCGGGTTCGCGAAGCGGATCGCGGCGGCCGAGGCGTATGTCGTGATCACGCCCGAGTACAACCGCAGCTTTCCGGCGTCGCTGAAACAGGCGATCGACTGCGCGTACGAGGAATGGCGGGCCAAACCGGTCGGCTTCGTCTCCTACGGCTACCGCGCGGGCGGCCGCTACGCGGTGGAGCATCTCCGGGATGTTTTCACCGAACTGCACACGGCGACGGTGCGGGATTCGGTGTGCCTCGACCTGCTCGAGCACGAATGCGGCGACCCCGGAGCGGGTCCGCACGGCGAATCCGCAGGCCACGCGGCCTCTGCTCTACTGGACGAACTGATCTGGTGGGGCCTCGCACTGCGCGAGGGCCGGCGCGCACGGCCGTATCGCGGATGACTTACTGAGGGGAAGGAAAGACATGAACAACGCAGCCGGGGAACCGGCGATCGTCACGTCGGGGCTCGTCAAAGTATTCGGCGAAACCCGGGCGGTCGACGGGGTCGATCTCGTAGTGCCTGCCGGAACGGTGTACGGCGTCCTCGGGCCCAACGGCGCGGGCAAAACCACCACTGTCCGGATGCTCGCCACGCTGTCCCGCCCGGACGGCGGCGAAGCGCGGGTGTTCGGCCACGACGTGGTGCGCGAGGCCGACACCGTGCGCAGCCGGGTCAGCCTCACCGGTCAGTACGCGTCGGTCGACGAAGACCTGACCGGGCAAGAGAATCTGGTGCTTCTGGGCAAGCTGCTGGGACACCGCAGCGCCGCCGCGCGCGATCGGGCGGCTCAGTTGCTCGCGGCGTTCGGGCTCACCGAAGCCGCGCGCCGGCAGGTGAAGAACTACTCCGGCGGCATGCGCCGGCGGCTCGATATCGCCGCGAGCATCCTCAACACGCCGGACCTGCTGTTCCTCGACGAGCCGACCACCGGTCTCGACCCGCGCAGCCGCAACCAGGTGTGGGACATCGTCCGTGCGATCGTCGCGCAGGGCACCACCGTCCTGCTCACCACGCAGTACCTCGACGAGGCCGACCAATTGGCGTCGCGGATCGCGGTCATCGACCGCGGACGCGTCATCGCCGAGGGCACCAAGGGCGAGCTGAAGGCCTCGGTCGGAGTCGGCGCCGTCCACCTGCGGCTGCGGGATGCCGGCCAGCGCGCGATCGCGGCCGAGGTGCTGGAACGCGCGTTGTCCGCCGTCGTGCAACTGGATCCCGACCCGGTCGCGATCACCGCCCGGCTCTCGGCGGACGCGCACGACGCCGCCGCCGACCGCGCGTCGCGTGCCCTCGCGGAACTCGCGAAGGCCGGCGTCACCGTCGACACGTTCTCCCTCGGCCAGCCCAGCCTCGACGAGGTTTTCCTGGCCCTCACCGACCGCTCAGCCACCGAGGAGGCGGCGTGACCACCGTCAAGGAACCCGATCTCGACCTCGCCGCCCCGAAACCGGACGAACTGGCCGCGGTCCTGCTCGCCACCGAACGGCCGCCGCGCCCGAGCGCGCTGGCCGCGTCGTTCTCCTTCGGCTGGCGGGCGGTGCTGAAAATCAAGCACGTGCCGGAGCAGCTCTTCGACGTCACCGCGTTCCCGATCATGATGACGTTGATGTTCACCTACCTCTTCGGCGGCGCGCTGGCCGGTTCGCCGACGCAGTACCTGCAGTTCTTCCTGCCGGGCATCCTCGCCTCGAGCGTCGTGATGATCACGATGTACACCGGGGTCGCGGTGAACACCGACATCGAGAAGGGCGTGTTCGACCGCTTCCGCACGCTCCCGATCTGGCGGCCCGCCCCGATGGTCGGCTACCTCCTCGGCGACGTGCTGCGGTACCTGATCGCGTCCGTGGTGATCATGGTCGTCGGCCTGATCCTCGGCTTCCGCCCGGACGGCGGGATCGGCGGCGTGGCCGCGGGAGTCCTGCTGCTGCTCGTGTTCTCGTTCGGGCTGTCCTGGGTGTGGACGATGTTCGGGCTGCTGCTGAGGTCCGAGAAATCGGTGATGGGCGTCAGCATGATGGTGATCATGCCGCTGACGTTCCTCAGCAACATCTACGTCGACCCCTCCACCATGCCCGGCTGGCTCCAGGCCGGAGTCTCGGCCAACCCGATCAGCCACCTGGTGACCGCGGTGCGTTCGATGATGTCCGGGGCTTGGGACGGCGGCGCCATCGCCTGGACGCTGATCGCGGCGGCCGCGCTGACCGCGGTGTTCGGAACGCTGACCATGCGGCTGTACAACCGAAAGTGACCCCTGCTCGGCGGGAGGCCGTCCGGCCGCGAACCGGACGGCCTCCGGGCCGGTCGCGGCTTCAGGCCGCGGGGGCGAGCACGTAAGAGAACCGGCGGACCGCCGGGACCCACTGCTGGAACCGGGAGAGAGCGTCGATGCGCAGCGAGGCCGACACGTGGACAAGACCGCGATGCAGCTGACGCCAGTCCCGCAGTTCCTTGTCGCAGAGCGTCCCGGCGACCGGGTTCCGCCAGACGTCGCCGTGCCGCCGCGGTGCACAGTCGGCGACGAACGCGGACCAGGCGCCCTCCGGCGAACGATGGACGAGGCCGCCGGTGATCGACCGGTCCGGGTCCGGCCGGGTGTCCAGTGCCTTTTCGAGCACGAGTCCCGGTGCGGTGAGGAGACCGAGCAGCGCGACGACAGCTTCGTAGTCGCCGGGATCGGTGTCGTCGCCGAGGAAACGCGACGCCTCGGACAGGTCCCGGGTCGCGCGAAGCATCCGGTACAGGTTGAACAGCCGCTTCGCCTCGCGCGGCGTGCTGATCAGCAAGTCCAGTTCGGACAACAGGTCGATCTCCGCGGGCGTGAGCGGACGCGGCGGATCCGCGGCCCGCTCCGGACGGCTCTGACTGTCCACTTCGGACCCTTCCTCGATCTCGGGCGCGAGGCCCGGGAGAGTCCGGTCCGGGGAAGGAATCCGCTGGGTCCGCGGCCGTTCCTCGCCGGCCGGTTCGAGCAGCCGGTCGTCCGTCAGCGACCGCAGCAGCCCGCGCAGGCTGCCCTCGGACATGGTGGGCAGCACGAACGGCAGATTGATGATCTTCCCGAGATAGTCCTCCGGCGAGGCGAGCCTGCCGCCGTCGGGGGAATCGTCGAGCATCCCGTCGTAATGGCTGTGCAACGACCTGGTCAGCCACCGCGGGTCGACGCCGACCACCACCACGAACAGTTTCAGGGCGAGCAGCAGATGCACCGCCTCCAGCACCTCGACCACCTGGCGCGCGCTGCACCGGTCGAGGTCGTCGATGTACAAGACGATCCGGTCGATCGGGGTGCGGCCCGAGTCGGGGTTCGCCCGCCAGTCGGCCATCAGCTCGACCAGCTGCTCGAAATCCTTCCGGATAGTCGAGATCAGTCCGAGGTCGCGCCGGTAGGAATCGCCGTGCGCGCGGTCGGCCAGGAACGTGTAGAGATTGCGGCCCGGTGCCAGCTCGGTCAGCTCCCGTCCGAGTTCGCCGACCCTCGCCACCACTTCGCCCAGCTGAGCCTCGGCGACCCGCTGGTCGGTCTCCGCCCGCCGGATTTCCTCGAGCATCCAGCCGACCTCAGGTGCGACCGCCTTGTTCGCGCCCCGGTCGATGCCGCGCCGGAGGTCTTCGCTGAGCGCACGCAACTCCCGGAGTCCCGAGCGGGCCCGGCTCAGCAGCGCGACCCCGGTGCCGGCCACCGCGGCGAACCCGACGCCGACCCCGGCCAGCCATTCCCGTGCCACCGGCGTGATCGCGGCGGCGAAGAACCCGGCGAGCAGGATGACGGCGGACATGATCAGCGCTGCTTTGCCCCAACGTCCCCTCGGCGACCTGCGCAGCGCCTCGGCTTCGGACAACGTGCCGCGCAACTGCTCGACGAGCAGCGCACCCTGCTCGGCTTCGTCCTGGATCCCGAGGCGGTGCCAAACTTCCCGGCTGCCGGTCAAGGCACGGATCAGGACCTTCGCGGTGTCTTTGCGACTCAGCGCGGCCTTGTCGACGTCCGCCTGGAGTTTCGCGGCGGTCGCCTGCGCCTGGCGCTTCGCGTCCTCGAGCTCGGTGACCTGACCGAGCCGTTTGGCGAGTTCCTCGCGCAGTTTCTCGCGGCGCTGCTGTGGGTCCGGGCCGGGCCCGGCGAGCTGCCGGAAGATCTCGTCGCCGAGGCTGGCCCACAGGTTGCGGTCCGCATAGTGCCAGGCATTGAACCCGATCTGGACGATCTCGCCGCAGTAGGCCGGATTGCCCGAGCCCGCGAGCCGGCGCACCTCGTCCCGCATCAGTCCCATGAAGTAGCTCTTGCCGGACCCCCACTCGCCGAACACCCCCACCGACAGCGGCGGCGCAGTGCTCCGGTCGGCGATCACCGTCGCCAGCATCGACGCGTAGGGCGCGACGCCGAGCCGGTCGCGTTCGAGGGGGATGCCGAGCGTCGGATCGACCAGATCGTTCGAAATGCCGCCGGCCAGTTCGACGGCGGAGAACTTCGTGCCTCCCGTCCGTTTCCAAGCCTCGCGGATCGCCTTTTCGGTCGTTTCGGAGATGCAAACGAAGACAAGCCTGCGCAGTCCGCTGGTTTGCTGAAGCGCCCGCACCGCCGCGGGAATCGCTACCGCGGCGACTTCCGCTTCCCCGAGCCCGAGATCGCCGGTGCCCAGCAGCGGGAACCCGAGCGCGACCGAATTCGCGCTCGCGGCGAACCGGATCCCGGCTTCGGTGGCGGTAGCGATCGCAGGCAAAGACGGCGGACCGGAGGCACCGTCTTCATGCGGCGTCACGAGCACAGCGAACCTCAGCGAGTCCGGGCCGGTGCCGTCGAGGCCCAGCACGACCGGCTGTTCCGGGAGGATCGCGTCGTAGTCGACCGAATCCCAGGCCGCGTCCGCAAACCGCTTCCTGACGGCGTGGCCGAGGCTGCCGAGACCGCCGCCGACGGAGACCGCGATGGCGTCGATGCCGGAGGTCCACGGAAGGTTCGTGCGCACCACGTAGCACGAGGTCCCGCCCGCTGAACCGAGATAACCGGAGTCGTTGAGCGCTGGTGTGCCTGCCATATCAGCCTGCGGCCTCCACGACCTCGACGTCGACGCGGACGGTCAGCCTAGCCAACAGAGGGGCTTCGGCGCTCGGACAGCGCGGTTTCGGGTGTGACGCGCAGCGACGCCGTTGTGCCTGCCAGCCTTCGACGACCGACAGGGCCGGGTTGTCGCGCGAGCTGCGGCACCGGCAGTCCGGTCTTGCGGCGGGCGTCCTGGCCGTCGAAATTCCGGGGTGGAGGTCAGGACATCCTGGCCGTCGAAACTCCCGCACGGAGGTCAAGGCAGGCTGGCGGATCCGCGAGTTGGCGTGCGGGGCGGCGGTGCGGAGGCGCCCTTCCCGCTGCTTCGCTGACGCCAGCTTTTCCGCTTCCGCCACCGCTCCGCCAGGAGCGGGCCCGGGAATGCCCTACGGAGCTACAAGCGCCAGGTCATAGGCGTCTCCGGTTGGTAGCTGCAGGACGAGCCGGTCGTGACGCTGCGGCGGAGGTGGTCGGCCAGTTCGGGGTGCAGGTCGCCCAGTTTGCGGAGGGTGTCGCGGATCCGGGCGGTCACGGCTTTGCGTGCGCGTTCCGTTTCGTCGCCGATGCGGCGGGTCCGGCCGGACAGGCCGGTGGACGTCCGGAGTTCGTCGAGCAGGGCGGCGCGTTCGGTGTCCAGGGTGGCGGCTTTAGCGTCGTCGCCGCGGAGGGCGGCGGCGTCGATGGCCTCGTCCAGGTGCTCGAGGCGGCGGCGGTAGGCGGCTTTCGCGGTGTCGTCCAGGACGGGGTCGCCGCTGTAGGTTCGGGTGGCTTCCGCTTCAGGGCCGCCGTCGGGGGACAGCAATTGCGCGGCGGGGATTTCGGTTCCTGGTCTGCTCAAGAGAAAGTTCAAGTCTCGCAGGCCTTTCGCGTCCGGCATGCGGACTTCCCGGTCGGCGAAGCGCAGGGTCCAGACTGCGTCGGTGCGGTGGAATTCGTTTGCTGGAAATGGACTCGGCGGCGGCGTTGAGGGGGAGCGGGCGGTGAGGTGCCGCAGGCCTAGTTCGGCCGCTTCGGTCGTCACGGCCTCGGCCAGAGTGGCGGCGCGGTCGGTGTCGCCCAGGTCCAGCAACGTGGCTGCCAGGTGGTTGCGGGCTTCGACTGCCCACGGGCGGGCGCGCAGCCGGTCCGCGGAGCGGGCGGCGGAGGCGAAGTGTTCGGCGGCTGTTTCGTGGTCGCCCAGGGTTTTGTGCAGCAGGCCGGTCCACAGGTCTACCGGGCCGCTCAATTCGCAGCCGTACAAGGACACCAGCCATTCCCCGGCGTGCGGGGAGAACTCGCGCAGCAGGCGTTCCGCTGCCGCACGGTCTTTCAGCACTACGGCGGCTTGGGCTTGGCAGCGCAGCCACAACGGGGTGAAGACGCGGGCATAGGGGGCGTCCGCGGCTGCTTCGGACAGTTCGTGCCGGGTCGCGGCTGCGTCGCCGGCGAGTGCGGCGGTCAAGGTGCGCAGCAGGGCTGGGTGCGGGAACCCGGCGTCGGTCATTCGCGCCGGGAAGCTGGCGGCTTCGGCGAACCGGCCTTGGACGAGCAGTGCGCTCCAGCGCATTTGATCGGGCAGATAGCCGTAATCGTTGCTGCCGAAGATTTCCGGGACGGCCAGTGCTTCCGCGAGCGCCGCGTCGGCTTCGGCGAAGCGGCCGCGGAAGGTGCAGATGATGCTGCGGTCGATCGCTTCCGCCAGCTTCGCGGCGCGCACGCCTTCGTGGGCGATCGCTTGGAACAACTGGAACTGGTCCAGGTATCGCGGATCTCCCTGTTCCAGCATCGCAACCCATTTGAGCGAAGCCGCGAAGAACTCGTTCTCCCGGTCGCCGGTGCGCCGCGCGATGGCGGTCAGTTCGTCGGTGAGCCGCTCGCGTTCGGCTCCGCTGCCCAGGCCCCAGATCGCGTCGTGCCGAGCCCACAAGGTGAACGCCAGCGCGTCGTCGTCCTCGTCGTCGCGGGCGAGGATCGTGGCGCGGGCGGTGAGTTCCAGCCGGATGCGGTCCAGCGAGAGGGGCTCGGCCGCGCTGCCGCCGCACAGCTTTTCGTGTGCCTCGCGGAGAAGTTCAGCGGTGAACTCGCGCCGAGCGCCGCCGGTGTCGAATTTCGCCAGAGTGAGGGCGGCTCGGGCGAGGATGTTCGCGTTGTCCAGTGGGCGAGCCAGCGCGACGGCTTCCTCACAGAGAAGCCATGCCTTGTCTTTCTCCTCGAAACGCCACAACGCGGTCGCCAATTCCAGCGCGACGACTGCTTGGCTGCGTTCGTCCGCTGCCCGTTCGCGCGCTCGGCGCAGGTGCTCGATGGATTCTTCGAAGGCCATACGGGCACCTGCGTCCTTGGCCGCGGCGAGCAGCAGACGGACGACTTGCCCCGGTTCGAGGTCGGTATCGGCGAGGTAGGCATGCCGGGCTCGTTCGGCGACGCCGAGCAGAGTTGGTGCGTGTTCGCTGGCACGCACGACTGCTGCGTGCCGGAGTTGCGCTTCGGCGGGCGTCAGCTCGGCGTACCTCGATTCCCGTACCAGGTCGTGCGCGAAGGAGAAGCGGCCTTCGCCGAGCGTGAGGACGAGCCGGGCGGCTACGGCTCGCGTGAGCAGATGGTCGACCTGTGCGGCGGGGGCGCCGGCGGTGGCGGCGAGCAGCTGGAGTGAGAACTCGCGGCCGAGCACCGCGGCGCTGGTGAGCAGATCGGTGACCGGGCGGGGGAGAAGGGAAAGCCGCCGCTGGAGAGCGTCGGCGACTCCGGGCGCGACCGCGGACACCGTGCTCCCGCTGCGCCACAGCCGCGCTGTCTGCTCCACGAAGAAGGGGTTGCCGCCGGTGCGCCGGTGCACGTCGGTGGCCAGCTCGGCTCCTGGATCAGCGCCCGCGGTGCGGCTCATCAGCTCGGCGACGCCGGTTTCGTCGAGGCCGGTGAGCGTGATCGTGGTCGCTTTCGCGACGAGCGGCAGCATCAGCTGGTGCAGGGGGTGGCTGGGCGCGTCCACCTCGACGTCGCGGTACGTGCCGATCAGCAGCAGCCGTTCGAACCAGGTGTGCCTGGCCGCGAACTCGAGCAGCCGCAGCGACGCCGGGTCGGCCCAGTGCAGATCGTCCAGGATGACGACCACCGGCCGCTCCTGCGCCACCGTGACCAGCGCCCGGGTGACCGCGTCGGGCAGCTGGAACCCGTCGTCGGCGGGCGGTTCGGGGGTTTCGCCGAGCAGCGCGGACAGCGTCGGCGAGCTGGCGACGGTCCATTCGTGCGGAGCGGCTTCCCTGCGCAGCGAGCGCAGGACCTGGACCCACGGCCAGTAGCCCGGCGCGGCCCCGGACTCCCAGCAGGTGCCGCCGAGAACGAGCGCGCCCGCCTCGCGCGCATCCTCGGCCAGTGCGCTGACCAGCGTGGTCTTGCCGATTCCGGCCTCGCCGGCGACCAGGGTGAGGCCGCCGTGGCTGGCCGTGGCGCGCGAGAGCTGCGCACGCAAGGTCGAGGCGGGGTGGGCCCGCCCGATCAGCGCCGCAGTCATGTCCGGTTCCTCCCTTTCCTTGCGAGCCTCTCACGGGACTCGCGCCGTCGTCTCGTTCTTTCACCGGCTGCGACCGGCCGGTCACTCAGGTCGATGCCGATGCGGGACATTCTGTCCGGGGGGTCTGACAATTTGCGGTTCCCGGTCGCCTGGCCGGGTGACGCGAGTCCACTGTGGACTCGCGCTGGTCACAGGGTGACGGGCGTCTCCGCCCGGGACCGGCGGAAGGGGTGGTTGCGGTACTGTCGCCGGCATGGGGAGTCTCCGTTCGCGCATCCTCGCTTGGGCCGGCCGCAAGTACATCGCCCGCCAGCAGAAGCGCGGTTTCGATCTCGAAAAGATGGCGCTGCTGCCGGATTCGGCGCTGGAGCCGTTGCGCCGCCACGGCCTCGACCCGGTGCCCGACCTCGGCAGGCTGCGCGGCGAAGCCCCGATCAGCAAGCTGGACCTGCCGTTCGGGATGAACGCCTGGCTCGTGACCGGGTACGAGGAGGCCAAGGCCGTCCTCGGGAAGGGCACGGAGTTCAGCAACGACTTCACGAACCTCGTCGGCAACGCGGGCGTCACCGAGGACCAGAACCCGGGCGGTCTCGGATTCGCCGACCCGCCGGTGCACACGCGGCTGCGGAAGCTGCTGACGCCGGAGTTCACGATGCGCCGGCTGTCCCGGCTCACGCCGCGGATCGACGAGATCGTGGCGGGCCAGCTCGACGCGATGGCCGCCGCGGACGGGCCGGTCGACCTGTGGGAGCAGTTCGCGCTGCCGATCCCGTCGCTCACGATCTGCGAGCTGCTCGGCGTGTCCTATGAGGACCGGGCCGACTTCCAGCGGCTGAGCACCGCGCGGTTCGACCTGTTCAGCGGCGCGGGCGCGTCGCTGGGGGCGATCTCGGAATCGCTGGGATACCTGCTGGAGATCGTGCGCAAACAGCGCGAGCAGCCCGGCGACGGCCTGCTCGGCATGCTGATCAAGGAGCACGGCGACGAGATCGACGACCGCGAACTGGCCGGTCTCGCGGACGGCATCCTCACCGGCGGCCTCGAAACCACGGCGAGCATGCTGGCGCTCGGCGCGCTGGTGGTGCTGCGCGACCCGGCCGCGTTCGAAGCGGTCCGGGGCGACGACGATTCGGTCCACCGGTTCGTCGAGGAGCTGCTGCGGTACCTGACGGTGGTGCAGATGGCGTTCCCGCGGTTCGCGAAGCAGGACATGGACATCGCCGGGGTGCACATCAGCGAGGGCGACATCGTGCTGGTGTCGCTGTCGGTCGCGGACCGCGACCCGGTGCTCGGCAAGGGCGACATGGACCGCTTCGACCCGACCCGGGAGCCGTCCTCGCACCTGGCCTTCGGGTACGGGATCCACCGGTGCATCGGCGCGGAACTGGGCCGGATGGAGCTGCGGGCGGCGTATCCGGCGCTGGTCCGGCGGTTCCCGAACCTGCGGCTGGCGGTGCAGCCGGAGGAGCTGGCGTTCCGGAAGGTGTCGATCGTGTACGGGCTCGATTCGCTGCCGGTGCTGGTGGACTGACGCTGGATCGCTGCGCGGTTCGGGCGGCTGGCTGACGGACGTGTGGCCGGTGCGCGGGCTCGACTGGGGTCGCGGGGCGGTTTCGGTTTGGGGGCGCGGTCGAACCGGCGGTGGGCTGTCGGGCGCGGAAAGACGAGGCAACCGAACGGTCTCGTCTGGGCAGCGCGAAAGGTCGCGACAGACGGCGGCGCGACAGAGGCGCGGCGCGAGACATTCAGCGCGCGGCTATCCCTAACGCCGGTGCTTACCCTGCCGCGTCAGAATTCCTGCCGGGACTCGACCCGCTGCCGTCGCTTCGACGGCCCCGCTGCTCCCAAGCCAGTCACCGCACCTGCTGTCTCACCGCCTCACCGCGTCTGTTGCCTCACCGCACTTGCTCTACCGCTTCCGGTCGCCTCATCGCCGCACCCGCTGCCTCGCCGCAGTGCCTCCCTTGCCTCACCGCACCCCTCTCGGCCGGAACTGCACGCTGATCCGCGGCCCCACCGCCCGTGCCGTTTTCGGGATCGCGTGTTCCCACGTCCGCTGGCACGACCCGCCCATCACGATCAGGTCCCCGTGCCCCAGCGGGTACCGCACCGATTCCCCGCCGCCCCTCGGCCGCAGCGCCAGATGCCGGGCCGCGCCGACGGACAGGATCGCCACCATGGTGTCTTCCGTCCGGCCGCGGCCGAGATCGTCGCCGTGCCAGGCGACGCTGTCCTGGCCGTCCCGGTAGTAGCAGAGCCCGGCCGTGCGAAACGGTTCGCCCAGTTCAGCGGCGTAATGCGCGGACAGCGCCTCGCGTGCCTCGGTCAGGACGGGATGCGGCAGCGGCGCGTGCTCCCGGTAGAAGCACAGCAGCCGCGGCACGGCGACCACGCGGTCGTACATCTGCCTGCGTTCCGCGTACCACGGGACCTCGGCCGCCAGGTGCTCGTACAGCTCGTCCGAGCCGTCGAGCCATCCCGGCAGCACGTCGATCCACGCGCCTTGGCCCAGTTCGGTGCGCTGCACGCCGGACAGGGGGCCCAGCGTGGCCGGCCCGCTGGCACCGAACAGCGAGCCCTGAAATGCCTGACTCATGCCTCCAAGTTACACGACATTCGAACACCTGTTCGGATGAACTAGTCGGCGGGTTTGGGATGCGCGGTGACGACCAGCCGGTGGTGCCGGGCGTGGGGGGCGGATTCGTTGTGGTAGCGGGACACGAGGTCGGTTACGAGGGTGGTCAGCTCGTCGGTGAACGCCGACCGGTCGCGGGCGGAGGCGAAGGCGATTTCGGTGTCCAGGGTCAGCGTCGAGAGCGGTTTGCCCGCGCGGGCGGCGCGCCGGGCCAGGCCGGCGACCTCGCGCAGGGTCCGGCCCGCGACGGCCAGGAGGTAGCTCACCGAAAGACGGTCCGGTGCGACCTGGGCGGAGCCCGCCGCGCCGAGTGCCGCGGGGGAGACCAGGTAGGCACCGGCGGTGGCGGCGAAAAGCCGCTCGGTGAGGCCGCCCCACTGCCGGGTCCCGGCGGGTTCGACCAGGCCGTGCGTTTCGAGCGCGCGCAGGTGGTAGTTGACCTTTTGCCTGGTCAGCCCCACTCGGGCGGCCAGCGCCGCGGCGGACGCCGGTTCGGTCAGCGCGGCCAGCAGGCGGGCGCGCACCGGGTCCAGCGCGGCCGCCGCGACGGCGGGGTCCTCGATCACTTCGACGTCCTGCATCCCCTGAGCCAAGCAGTGACAAACAAAGTCGTCAAGGGAGGAGCCCTTGTCCGCGACCGGCCGGGGACTTACAGTGATCACCCAGTGGTCTGGACCTGTACCGCTACCGCCGCCCTGAGTTCGACGGAGGTTGGCACGTGCGCACGAGAACCCGGATCGGCGGAGCAGTGGCGGCGGCGGTGTGCGGGATGGCGATTCTCGCCCCGGTCGCGGACGCCCAGGTCGGCGGCGGCACTTGGAAGCCCTGGTCGCCGGGCTACAAGGAACAGCAGAAGGGCTGCGGCCAGATCAGCGGGCTCACCTTCAAGCTGACCTGCTCCGACGGCAGCGGCGAACAGCGGGCCGAGCGCCGCTACGACACCTACACCGGCGGCACGCACCAGTTCGAGGGTTCCTTCAAGATCACCAGCATGGGCGGCTCGCGGATCAGCCTGAAACAGACGTTCCGCGATGGTTCGAACGCGGGGCCGTATTTCCTGCTGGCGGTGGAAAAGGGCGGGCGGCTTTACGCCGTGGAGAACGGCCAGACCGTGGCGACCGGCGCGACGGTCGGGACTTCGGTGCGGGTCAACACGATCAATCAGGTCGGCAGTTCGCACAAGGTGTACATCAACGGTTCGCTGAAGCAGACGGACGACAGCCCGTCGGGCAGTTACTACGACAAGTTCGGGTCGTATCGGACGGCCAGCGGTGCCGGGCCGATTACCGTGCAGTGGAGCGGAATCAAGTTCTGGACCAGGTGATCGCGGGCTCGCCGGACGGATGCCCGGCATCCGTCCGGCGGGAATTCCGTTGCTGCGTCAGGGGAATTCGGTCACTGTTGCGGTCATGACTTTCGTTGCGCATTACGACACCGAGACCACGGAGAACACGCGGCTGGCCCGATCGCCGCACGGCAGGCTGGAATTCCGGCGCACGCAGGAACTCGTGCGAAGAGCGCTGCCTGCATCCGGGCAGAGAGTGCTCGACGTCGGCGGGGCGACCGGGGTACACGCCCGGTGGCTGACCGCGGACGGGCATTCGGTGCACGTAGTCGATCCGGTTGCCAGTCATGTCGCACAGGCAGCCGAGATCGAAGGAGTCACAGCGGAGGTCGGCGACGCCCGGGCTTTGCCCTGGCCGGACAACAGCGCGGATGTCGTGCTGTTGATGGGCCCGCTCTATCACTTGACCGAATCCGGCGATCGCGCGCAAGCGCTTGCCGAAGCGAGGCGCGTGCTTCGCCCGGGTGGCATTTTGTTCGCCGCCGCGATAAGCCGCTATCTCTCCGCTATGGAGACCGGAACCAACGGCCAGCTCACGGAACAACTGAGCCCGGCGGTAAGGGCCGTCATCGCTACTGGCCGCTATGGCGACCATGTCGGCTTCGTACCCGCGCATTTCCACACCGCGGACGAGCTTCGCGGCGAGCTGGAAACCGCTGGCCTGGCTGAGGTTTCCGTGTACGGAGTGGAAGGCCCGGCCTGGCCGGCGCTGGACGTCGCCGGAATAGCGGAATTCGACGCACGCGTGGACGCGGCCCTCTGCTGCGCCCGTCTGGTCGAACAGGACCCGCTCCTGATCAACGCCAGCGCGCATTTCCTGGCGGCAGCCGTCAGCTAGCCCATTCTTCCAGCGAATCCCACGCCGAGAGCGACCGGCGGCTGGTGAACCGGCGGGGCTCGCCGCTCAGCGGGTCCTCGAATTCCAGCACTTTGGCCAGCAGCTGCAACGGTTTCGTGAAGTCGTCGAGCGGTTTCTCGTGCAGCTCCGGATAGAAATCGTCGCCAAGGATCGGGATTCCCAAAGAACTCATGTGCACCCGCAGCTGGTGCGTGCGTCCAGTAGCAGGAGTGAGACGGTAGCGGCCCAGCCAGTCCCGGTGTTCGAGAAGCTCCACTGTGGACTCGGAATTCGGCGGTCCGGGAATCTCCTGCGCGGCCAGCACGCCGCGTTCCTTCACGATCCTGCTGCGCACGGTCCGCGGCAGCTCGAGGGCAGGATCGTACGGCGCGATCGCTTCGTATTCCTTGTGCACCAACCGATCGCGGAACATCGTCTGGTACGCGCCGCGCGCGGACGGCGTGATCACGAACATCACCAACCCCGCCGTCACGCGGTCGAGGCGGTGCGCGGGGGACAAGGCGGGCAGGTCCAGCGAACGGCGAAGGCGCACCAAAGCGGTTTCCAGGACGTGCCGTCCGCGCGGGATCGTCGCCAGGAAGTGCGGTTTGTCGACCACCAGCAGGTGTTCGTCGCGGTGCAGGACGGTGACGTCGAACGGCACCGGGACCTCGTCCGGCAGATCGCGGTGGAACCAGATGAACGAACCGGGAACGTAGGCCGCGTCGATCCCCAGTGGACCGTCCTCGCCGTGGATGCGCTGCTCGTGCAGCATTTCCTCGATGCGCGCGGGGGCTACCCGGGGCAGGCGTTCGACCAGGTGCTCCAGCAGTGTCGCCCACGGGCCCTCGTCGGGCAGCCGCAGCCGCGCGGGGTCTAGGCCGTGCCGGGGCGGGATCGGGGCCGGGCGCTTGCGTCTCATCGGCTCCCGAGTCTAGTCGGCGGGGTCGCGCCGGTAGGCCGCGATGTAGCGGGCGGTCGCCTCGGCGCCTGCCTCGGCGGCTTTCTCGCGCCGGATCCGCTTGCCGGTTCCGGGCGGGAAACCGTTGCGGGACAACCGGTGGTCGATGCTTTCCTCCATGTAGGCGCACGAGTAGAAGTACGACACCAGCGCGGCCATCAGCACGATCGCCAGCCGCAGCCCGAGCGGGGCCGGCAGCAGCAGCCAGACCAGGCACAGCGGCGCGATGCCCACCGACGCGCGCAGGACGTGCCGCGCCTTCCAGTGCTTGGACGTCGCGTCGTGCAGCAGCCAGTCCCGGTAGCGCTCGGGGAGCCGCCCGCTCACCGCGTACCAGAACCAGCGGAGAACGCCGGGCCGTTCGGTCATCGTCCCTCCTCGGGGTCTGCGACCAGAGTACACTAATGATTAGTACACTAACTATTAGTGTGGTGCAGCCCGCGCTAGAGTGGGCCCGAGCACGAGGAGGACGAGTGGCCGAGATCGACCTTGGCGAGGACCCGCTGAAGCTCGACCGGCAGGTGTGCTTCGCGCTGTCGGTCGCCTCGCGCAGCGTGATCGCGATTTACCGGCCGCTGCTGGAGCCGCACGGGCTGACCCATCCGCAGTACCTGGTGATGCTGGCGCTGTGGGAACAGTCGCCGCGGTCGGTCAAGGACCTCAGCACGGCGTTGCGGCACGAGCCCGCGACGCTGTCGCCGCTGCTCAAACGGCTGGAGGCGGTCGGGTACGTGACCCGCGGCCGCAGCCGGGCCGACGAACGCCAGCTGACCGTCGAACTCACCGAAAAGGGGCGGGAGCTGCGCGCCGAGGCGGAGAAAATCCCGTATCGCGTGGTGGAGCGGCTCGGCATGGAGGTTTCCGAGCTGGAAGCGCTGCACGCCGCGCTGGGCCGGGTGATCGAAGCGACCGCCTAGCGGGAAGAACCAGCGCCCGGATCCGGTTCTGCTCAACGGAAAGTGTCGACTGAGCGGAGCGAGTGTGGACAAGATCCGGGTGGGGGTGGCTCCGGGACTCGGGACCGGGCCGGCGGAATTCAGCGGTTTGGCGGAGCTGACGGAGGCGGCGGGCGTCGACTCGCTGTGGCTGTCTGAGGTGGTCTATTCGCCGGACGTCGACCCGTTGATCGGCATGACGCACGCGCTGGCTCGCACCGAACGGCTCAAACTGGGCACTGGCGTCGCGATCCTGCCCGGACGCAACCCGGTGCTGGTCGCGAAACAGCTGGTCACGCTGGCCGGGCTGGCTCCGAAACGCGTGCTGCCGGTGTTCGGCCTGACTCCCGCGCAGCCCGCGGAACGCGGCTTGTTCCAGGTGCCGGACGGCCGGCGCGCGGCGGTGTTCGACGAATCGCTCGCCTTGCTGCGGCTGCTTCTCGAACAGGACAACGTTTCCTTCGACGGCGAGTTTTTCCAGGTCGACGGGGTGACGATCGGGCCGCGTCCGGCGAAGCGGCTCGACGTCTGGGTCGGCGGGGCAGCCCCGGCCGCGTTGCGTCGCGCGGGCCGGTTGTCCGACGGGTGGCTCGGCAGTTTCCACACGCCCGAGCAGTCCCGCGCGGCGCGGCTGGCGATTCAGGAGGCCGCGGCCGAAGCCGGCCGGGAGATCGAATCGGACCACTTCGGGCTGAGCCTGGTCCTGGCCCTGCACGGGATCCCGGAGAGGCTGCGGGCGGTGGCGCAGCAGCGCAATCCGGGCCGTCCGGCCACCGATCTCGTGCCCACCAGCTGGGCCGAGGCCCGCCGGATGATCGAGCAGCACCTCGAGGCCGGACTCACGAAATTCGTGGTCCGGCCCGGGTACTCCGGCGACTACCGGCAGTTCCTCGACGATTTCGTGCGCGAACTCGTTCCGCTGCAGAACTAGAACGTCAGCTGCTCGGTCTTGCGCGGCATGAGCAGCAGCGCGAGGACGCTGACGACCGACACAGCGACAACCGCGAGGAACACGTTGTGCGTGGCCCCGGCGAGCGATTCGCGCACGTACGCCGTCGCAGGCGAGTTGTCGTGCGCGCCGCTGAGGATCCGGCTGGTGGCGTCGACGCTGGCCGGGAGCTGTCCGGCTACCTCCGCGGGCGGATTGGCGAACCGGCCGGCGAGGGTGGCGTTGGCGATCGCGCCGAAGATCGCCGTGCCGACCGCGCTGCCCAGCGAACGGCTGAACATGTTGGTCGCGGTCACCACGCCGCGGCGCTCCCAGCCGACGGTCGACTGCACGGCCACCACGGTGGGGCTCGCCGAAAGACCGAGCCCCACCCCGACCACGAACACCGCCGCCGCGGCCATCCAGACCACCGAGTCCAGGCCGAGGAACGTCGCCATGACGGCCCCGACGAGCAGGAATCCGCTGCCGATCAGCGCGGTGTCGCGGAATCCGATCCGCAGGTAGATCTTTCCGGACAGCGAAGCCGCGATGGGCCAGCCGATCGTCAGCGCGGCCAGCGCGAAGCCCGCGGTGAGCGCGTCGGTGCCGAGCACGCCTTCCGCGTACGTGGGCAGGAACGAGCTGAAGCCCAGCAGCACCGCACCCGTCACGAGCGCGACGAGGTTCCCGCCGATCAGCGTGCGGCGGGTGAACACCCACAGCGGCAGCACGGGTTCCTCCGCCCGGCGTTCCACCAGCACGAACGTGACCAGCATCAGCACGCCGACGGCGAAGATCGCCAGGCTCGGCGCGGACGTCCAGCTCCACGCGACCCCGCCTTCCAGCAGGGCCAGGATCAGCAAAGCGCAGCCGAGCGTCAGCAGTGTGGCACCGGCGTAGTCGACCTTGTGCCGCGTGCGTTTCACCTGCTCGGTGAACTTGCGGTAGAGCATCCACGCGGCGAGCGCGCCGAGCGGCAGGTTGACGAAGAAAATCCACCGCCAGCTGAGGTATTCGGCGAACACGCCGCCGAGCGTCGGCCCGATCACCGAGGCGACCGCCCACACGCCGGCGAGGTAGCCCTGCACCCGGGCGCGTTCCTCGACGGTGTACAGATCGCCGACCATCGTCATGCTGATCGGCTGGACGGCGCCCGCGCCGATGCCCTGCACCGCGCGCGCCGCGATCAGCACCGGCATGCTCCACGCGAAGCCGCACAGCACCGAGCCGAGCAGGAACGCGGCGATCCCGAAGAACATCACCGGGCGGCGGCCGAGGACGTCGGCGAACTTGCCGTACAGCGGCACGGTGACCGCCTGGGTGAGCAGGTAGATCGAGAACAGCCACGGGAACTGGGAAAACCCGCCGAGGTCGCGGACCACCGAAGGGACCGCGGTGGCGATGATGGTGCTGTCGAGGGCCACGAGGCCGGTGCTCAGCATGACGGCGGCGAGGACGGGACCCCGCTCGGAACGAAGGCCTACGGCGGCGCGTTTCGCCGCGGGCGGACTGCTCGTGCTACCCATGCCGGGAATAAACTCCTTCGCCCCGGCAAGCATTCCCCAGCCGAACGATCGGTGCCCTGGTGTTCGCCTGGCCGTCATGATGGAGGGATGGACAGGTGGGTGCGGCCGATCGGCCGGGGCTGGGTCGTGCGGGGCGCGGTGCCGGGACCGGATGTGGACGAGTTCGCCGAACCGGAGGCGGTGACCAGGGCGCTCGCCGCGGCGGAAGGGGACACGCTGCTGGCGGCGCAGCATCCGGCGCGGACTCCGGCGGCGCTGGCGGCGGGGCTGGACGTCGAGGCCGCGCTGCCGGAAGCCCGCGCGACCCTCGAACGGCTGCTCGCCGGGCATTACCGGCCGGAAACCGGGTTCGTCGCGGCCTACCGGATCGGCGAAAACATCGCGGGAGTGCTGTGCCTGGTCGACGTCCGGGAGCTGACGTCGGCCGGGGCGCACGTGAAGCACACCGAGGAGGTCTATCCGGAGGTGGTCGCCGAGCGCGCGGCGGTGCTGGACGGCCTCGGCTGCGCGACGAGCGCCGCGCTGCTCGTCCCGGTCGGCGACGGCGCGGAGCTGACGGCGGCGGTCAAGGAGGCGGCCGGCTCGGCGGACCCCGATGTGTCCACTGTGGACCGCGCGGGGCTGTCGCACGAGCTGTGGGTGGTGCGGCCGGGCGAGCTGCAGGAACGGCTGCTGGACGCCGCGTCGGCGAGCGACCTGCTGGTGGCGGACGGGAATCACCGGGTCGCGGCCGCGGCGGGAAGCGGGCAGCTGCTGGCGTTGGTCACCGCGGGGTCGCAGCTGGAGATCCGGGCGATCAACCGCGTGCTCCTCGGGACCGGGCACAGCGCCGAGAGCCTGTTCGCGGCCTGGCAGGAGGCCGGGCTGGACGTGGCCTGGTCGGACGACGCGACCCCGCCCGGTTGCCCCGGCACGGCGGTGGTGCTGGCCGGATCGCGCGTGCTGCGGGCGCGGCTGCCGGGCACGGATCCGCTGGTGATCGACCACGAGGTGGTGGAACAGACGCTCCTGGGCTCGTTGCTCGGCCTCGACCCGGACGGCCCGCACGTGCGCCCGCTGCTGCCGGGCAGCCCGGTCCCGCCGGACGCGGACGCGGTGGTGCAGCTGGCCCCGGTGCCGTTCGAGACGGTGCAGGCGGTGCACGCGGCGGGACGGCGGATGCCGCGGAAGGCCACGTACTTCACCCCCAAGCCGCGCGGGGGGCTGGTGCTGGCGTGCTGGTACAGCGCCGATCGTTACTAATCCGACCACAGTCACGGCCTAATGGCTTCGCAGCAACGGTTACGTGCCGAGCGGGGGTCGGCCTACTTTTGGTCGGATTAGTAAAAGGTGCAGGTCAGCGTCTGTTCCGCTTAGGATCGCGCAGGTGGAGCTACCCCTGATGCCGCCGGTGCGGCCGATGCTCGCCAAAGCTGTGCACGAGGTGCCGCGCGACGGCGGGTTCTGGTACGAGCCGAAGTGGGACGGCTTTCGCTGCGTGGTGTTCCGCGACGGCGACGAGGTCGAACTCGGCTCACGCAACGACCGGCCGCTCACCCGGTACTTCCCGGAGCTGGTCGAGCTGCTGCGGGACGCCTTGCCGGACAAATGCGTCGTCGACGGCGAGATCGTGCTGGTCACCCCGCGCGGGCTCGACTTCGGGGCGTTGCAGCTGCGGTTGCATCCGGCGGCCAGCCGGGTCCGGAAGCTGGCGGAGGAGACCCCGGCCAGCTTTGTCGCGTTCGACCTGCTCGCGCTGGGGGAGCGGGACCTCACCGGGGAGCCGTTCGCCGAGCGGCGGCGGGCGTTGGAGGGGATTTTCGCGCCCTCGAGCGGATTGCAGCGGGTGCACCTGACCCCGCTCACGACGGATCCGGACACCGCGCAGGACTGGTTCACGCGGTTCGAGGGCGCGGGCTTCGACGGGGTCATGGCGAAGCCCGCCGAACTGCCGTACGAGCAGGACAAACGCGTGATGCTGAAGGTGAAGCACGAACGCACCGCGGACTGTGTCGTTGCCGGTTTCCGGTGGCACAAGGACGGCAAGGGCGTCGGATCGCTGCTGCTCGGGCTGTATGACGACGAGGGGTCGCTGCACCACGTCGGCGTCGCGAGCAGCTTCACCGCGGCGCGGCGGCAGGAACTGGTCGAGGAACTGGCCCCCTGGCGGGAGAACGCGCTCGACGACCATCCGTGGCGCACCTGGGCGGAATGGCAGTCCGAAGAGGTGCGTCGGCCGGGTGCCAACAGCCGATGGGCACCGGACAAGGACCTGTCATGGGAACCGCTTCGCCCGGAACAGGTCGCCGAAGTGCGCTACGAACACCTGCAAGGCGGCCGCTTCCGCCACGGCGGACGGCTGGTGCGCTTCCGCCCGGACCGGACCCCGGAATCGTGCACCTACGCGCAACTGGAAGAGGCCCCGCCGGCGGAACTGGCGGATCTGTTCGGGGAGGCCCGATGAGCGGGGTCACGCTGGAACTCGACGGCGTGGAACTGACGATTTCCAGTCCGGACAAGGTGTATTTCCCGGAACGGGGCGAGACGAAGCTCGATCTGGTCCGCTATTACCAAGCTGTCGCGGGCCCGTTGCTGGCTCGCCTTGGCGGACGCCCATTGCTGCTGGAACGCTATCCGGACGGCGCGGGCGGAAAATCGTGGTTCCAGAAACGCACGCCCAAAAACGCTCCTTCCTGGCTGACCACCGCAGTTGTTTCCACCCCGAACGGCACCACCAGCGACGCCCTCGTCGCCGCGGACCTGGCGCACGTCCTGTGGGCGGTGAACCAGGGCTGCCTCGGCTTCCACGTGTGGCCGAACCGCGCGTCGGCACTGGACATCGCGGACGAACTGCGCATCGACCTGGACCCTTCGCCCGGGATCGGCTTCCCGCAGCTGCGCGAGGCCGCGGTTCTGGTACGGGAATTCCTTGCCGAGCTGGGAATCGAGGTCTACGTGAAAACCTCCGGCTCGCGCGGCCTGCACCTGTACTCGATGCTCGAACCGCGCTGGGACGGATACGAGGTGCGGGCCGCAGCGGTGGCGTTGGCGCGCGCTTTGGAACGGCGGCATCCGGACCTCATCACGGCGCAGTGGTGGAAAGAAGAACGCGGTTCGCGGGTTTTTGTAGATTTCAATCAGAACGCGCCGCACAAGACAGTTTTCGGAGCTTGGTGCGTACGGCCGAGAGTCGGCGGACAGGTGTCCACGCCTATCGCGTGGGACGAACTGGACAGCGTCGAGCCAGATACCTTGACGCTGTCGACAGTTCCAGCCCTGGTGGCCGAACGAGGCGATCCGTGGGCGGGGGCGAACGAGCGGCTGCAGTCGATCGAGGCTTTGCTGGAGATGTCCCGGGAAGATCTGGCTGGCGGCTTGATGGATGCTCCTTGGCCGCCGGTGTACCCGAAGATGCCGAACGAGCCGCCCCGGGTCGCGCCCAGCCGGGCCAAGAAGATGGCTGCCGAGGAGCGAGCTGGCTGGTAATCTAAGCGCTACGGCGATGTGAACGTGCCATCTGTTTTGAGGTGGGACGGTGAGGTGGGACGTTCAGCCGCGCTAAGGATAAGGGGCCCTTAGCTTGCCCAATGGAAACATTGGTCGGGCTGACGTGTCCTTGTCTGCCCGACCAGGCAGGCAGGGAGCGACCATGGCGACGGGCCTCACCGAGTACGCGGCGATAGTTGCTGTCATCGGCACAGTCATCGGCAGCATTGTCCGCCCGTTGTGCAAGTGGCTCACGGTAAGGACACTCGCCGCGAAGGCGCGTCCGGAAGATCTTCCCAAGATCGCTGAAGCCCTGCACTCACCGTTGCAGTTGAGGCCAGTGCGGTCGCGAACGGCTTCGACCTGCACCGCCGAGGACTCCCGCACCTCCCAGCAATCCGGCACCGCCGGAAGCCCGCCCGAACGTCCGTGAGGGCCACCCTCACGCCCTCTGATTCCCCCAGGGTTCCCCTCACGTCCTTCACGGACCGCCCCGGGCTTGTCCGCACGCACCGAATGCGGCGTTGGGTGCGTCAGACGCACCCAATGTGGCATTGGGGCGCTAGCCCCCACTCCTTAAACCCCCGCCACCGCGCCCAAACCACCCAGGCACCCAGCCCCCGCCCTGCACCCCGATACGAAGCCTTCTCTGCGGTTGGGGGGTGTTTTTTAATGCATATTTAACCCCTTTAAAAACACCCCCCAACCGTCAGCACACTGGGCTTCGGGGTGCCCCCAACTAGTCCGGGCGCAATGTCGCCGCCAGGCGACGAGCCACCCCCTCACCCCAACGGCAGATCAAACGCCAACTGCTCCTCCCCAACCTCCCCGCCCGACCCAGCCAAACGAGCCACACACCCCGGACAAGCCGTAACCTCCCCGGCCAACTCCACCGGCGTCCAAGTCCGAGAATCCCGCTCCCCGCAAGCAGATCTCCGATACCGAAGATCATCCGCCCGCGTCATCACATGCGCGACAGGATCGTCCTCCGGCAGCGCCCCCACCAGGTACCACCGGACAGCAACAGTCTCCGCCATGGAACTCGCCCTCCAAAAGAGGCCAATCCGAGCTACCACGACATACTGCGACCCCCCAGCCGCCAACCCCCGCGTTTACGCTCCTTCGGCGTGCCGCGATTCCTCGCCAGGCTCGTCCAAATACCGCAGAAACCGCAAAAGCCCCCGCTCATCCGGCCCCTCTTCCTCGGCCACACAAGCCCGAAGCTCCCGCTCGATCTCAGCCGCATCAATCCCGGCCCCGATCAACACCAGCTCCGTCCGCCGCACCCCCGACGGCCAAGCCGACCGCTCCACCTGCACAAACGCCCCCACGGTATGCAACCCGAACCGCGACCGCACCTCAGGCACCCCCAGGTCGACATGCCCCTTGACCCGATACAACCCAGCCGGCCGCCCCTCCAGAAACGCGAGAAACCGCCGAGGCGAAAGCGGCCGCTCCGACGTGAACGAGACACTCTCGTACCGCGCGTGCAAATGCTCGGAATGATCATGCTCGCGCAGATCGTCGAAAGACAACTGCCCGTAACTTTCCCGAGGCCGGGGATCGAAAAACAGCTCCGGATCGACCCGCCCCTGTTCGGTGAGCACCACCGGCACCCCGGGCGCGTGCTCCTCGACGACACTTCGCACCTTGGCCAGCGTCTCGGCGTCGACCCGGTCGATCTTGTTGAGAAGCACCAGGTCGGCCACTCGCAGATGCTCGGTCAGCTCCGGATGCCGCACGCGGGTGGCCTCGAACTCCACGGCGTCGACGACCTCGACCAGCCCGCCGTAGCGGATGTCCGGGTTCTCGCTGGCGATCATCAGCCGCAGCAGGTCGCGGGGTTCGGCGATGCCGCTGGCCTCCACGATGATCACGTCGATGCCTGCCTCCGGGCGGGACAGCTTGCCGAGCATCGCGTCGAGCCCGCTCGCGTCGACCGCGCAGCACAGGCAGCCGTTGCCGAGCGACACCATCGTGTCGACCTGCCCGGCGACGGCGAGCGCGTCGATGTTCACGCGGCCGAAGTCGTTGACCACCACGCCGATCCGGACGCCTTGGCGGTTGGCGAGCAGGTGGTTGAGCATCGTGGTCTTCCCCGCACCGAGAAAACCTGCGACGAGCACTACCGGAACCCGCTGCCTGGCCACGCGTCACCCTTCCTGTCGTCCGGGCCCTCGACGATACCTGGCGTCACCCGGCCAGCAGGCGGCGCTCCAGTTCGGCCATCCGCGACGGCCGCAGCGGAACGCTCAGCCGGAACCGTTCGACCGGTTCGCCGCGCCGTCCGGACCAGAACGGCTGCGGTTTGCCGACGATCCCGAGGGGCCGCAGCCGCGAGGCCAGGTTCTCCTCGAAGTGCAGATGGGGGAGACCGCTGGCGGTCCGGATCGGCGCGGGCAACCCGGCGGCGGCGAGGAGGGCGACGGCTTCCGCGGTGGCTTCGGCGATCCGGGCCCGCAGCGCGGCGGTGATGTCGCCGAGCGAGAGCACTGCGGCACCGAGGCGGAGCGACAGCGAGGAAGCGAGCATCGGCGGGACGAGCGCGGTCATCCGTTCGGTGAGCGCGGGGGAGCAGACGCAATAGGACAGCCGGAGCCCGCCTAGCCAGTATCCCTTTGACAGGCCGCGGAAAACGGCCAGGTTGTCCAGCTGTGCGGCGATGGTGGCGGCGCTGTATTCCAGCGGGCGGTAGTTGGCATACGATTCGTCAATCACCACGATTCCACCGTGCGCGGCCACCGCGACGCATAACTCGCGTACCGCGGCCAAGCTGTCGAACGCATCGTCCACTGCGGACGGTCGGTCGAGCAGGATCAGCGGGGCTTCGCGCAAGCTGGCAGTAAGAGTGCCGCCGGCCTGCTGGACGAAATGCGGGAGATCCGGGTAAACATCGCCGAGCACGCATGCGTCGCCGAGCGAGGAAACCGCGTGCAGCAATGAGATCACCCCGGCGCCGCACACGACGCCGCAGTCCCAGCCGGGCTGGCCGAACAAGCGGGCGACCACCGGTCCGAGCCAGGCCGAGCCGTGCGGGTCCTGGACGAGGTACTGGTCCACGGCGGACAGATTTGTCGATTCGTCGGCAAGCTCGGCGGACAGCAGCGCGGGGAGATCGACGTCGAGCAGTTCGCGTTCGTCGAGGGTCCAGGCGAGGTTGAGCGAGCCGGTGCCGTCGCCGAGCGGGAGCGCGTCGTACGAGGAGTTTGCGAGGGGCATTACGGCCTCCGTAAAGGGGATTGGCGGAGTGCGCCGGTGTGGCAGGATGAGCGGATGATCTGGACGCCAGGCAGACAGGACCGGGTCGACGGCATGCCGACGGCCGAGGAATGGCGGCAGTTGTCGGTCGTGCCGGAGAAACGCGAAGTCTTCGGCTACGACCTGTATTTCCGCGAGGGCTGGGCGGACGTGCTCGCGGTGTTCGGCGACGAGGCGGCCGGCGTGCTCGGCGGGCTCGCGATGCTGGTGGTCAAGCCGGACGCGGTGGTCGGCCGCAGGCTCGGCCCGATCATGGACTACCTGGCGGACAACGGGTTCGTGCCGGTCGCCACCACGCGGTTCGGCTACACCCGGCATTCGATGCGCGAGGTGTGGCGCTACGACTGGCACATCTACACCGTCGACCGGCTGCAGTTGTGCTCGTTCTGGTATCTCACCAACGATGTGCTGCTGTTCCTGGCGCGCGACGTCCGGCCCGAAGCGGGTTTGCCCGCGACGGTCCGGCTCAGCGAGCTGAAGGGCGTCGGCGATCCGGCCAAGCGCGGGCCGCATCATCTGCGCACGAAACTGAACCCGCCCAACCGGATCCTGAACTTCGTGCACGTCGGGGACGAACCGTCGGACATCGTGCGCGAGCTGGCGATTTTCCTCGACCGCCCGGAACGCCTCCAGTTCCTGACGCAGCTGCGGGCGCATCTCGCCGAGGACCGCACGGCGCAGGCGCGCGCGGAGATCGCCGCCATCGAGGCGGATTGCCCGGCGCACGACCTGGACATCGACGCGACGCTGGCGCGGCTGGCTCCGATAGCGGGCGAGGCCGCGGTCGCCCGGTTGCGGGAGGTCGTCGCGGGTGCGGACCGGATCACCTGGGACGACCTGGCCGAACTGGTGCCCTTCGACAAGGCCGATCGCTGGGACGTGATCGTGACGGCGTCGTTCGTGGTGCACAACGAACGTCCGGTGCCGCACGCGTTGCTGCCCGCCGTTTCGCCGGAAGCGTGGACCGCGCAGGCGGTGGGTCACCCGTCGTAGGTGCGGGCGCCGTGTTCGCGGTGCCACACGCGGATGAGATGCCGTTTGAGCGCGGGATCGGGATTGTCGGTGAAGGCGCTGCGGAAATGGGCGCATTCGAGGTTGTTCAGGTACTGCAGCTGCCCGCGTTCGATGGTGAACTCCACCCACAGGCTCGGGTCGGCGATGGTCTGGGCCAACGCGTCCAGCGCCTCGGTCAGCCGGGCGTCCATGGGCTCGTCGACCATTTCGTAGCCGCGGCGGATCAGCCCGGGCACCAGTCGGGCGTGCAGTTTTTCGCCGTCGTAGCGGAACATCCTGGCGCGCATCACCTTCGGCGCGCCCGGCGCGTGTTCGGCCTGCCGGTCGTAGTAGGCGGGTTCGTACAGCCGGCGCAGCAGGTCCGGGTGTTCGGCGAGCATCCGGTTGTGCACCGAGTACAGGCTGCAGAACCGGCTGATCCCGCCGGTCGCGGCCGGGCGGATGCACAGCAGGCCGACATAATCGGGCAGGGTCGAGCCGAAGGCGTTGTCGGTGTGGAAGGACAGTTCGACGTTCGTCGCCGAACCGCGGACGCCGTAGCCGAACCGTTTGCCGGTGTCGGTCACGTGATACGTCATCGTGCCGTCCCATTTCGTCGCGACCGGCGTGGCCAGGAACTGGCCGAGCAGCCAGTACACCGAGACGGCTTCCTCGTCGGTCCATTCGTCCATCGGCAGCCCGTCCACGACGGCCAGGCCCATGCCGGTGACGAGGAGGTCCTTGATTCGTGCCATGCAGCGGGCGGATTCGGCCAGCGAGAACTGGCTGGGGTCCAGCAGCAGCAACGGCAGCGGGGCTTCGCGCAGGCGGGTCACGACGGCGCGCAGTTCGGCCACCGCGGCGGGGGTGAGCGAGACGACCCATTCGCCGGGCGTGACGCTGTCGCGCGTCCAGGCCTTGGGGCCGGTCACCAGATGGTCGAGGAAGGCGATCGGCTCGTCGGCTTCGGCCAGGCGCAGCACCGGCTCGCCTTTGGCCAGGCCGCGGTAGGTTTCCGTCTGCGTCACGCCGTTTCCCTTTCGTCGGTCGCCGCCCGCACCGCGTGGTCGGCCCAGCGGGCGATGTTGTCGAGCACCGAACTGCCGGACTGCGGCCGGGCGGCGCTGAGCTGGAAATACGCGACGCCCTCGACCGGATTGCCCAGCACGGTCAGCCGGTCGTCCGCGGTCCCGTCCGCCCGGACCGGATGGAACCCGGGCGTGACGTCGAGGCCGCCGGGCTCGAAATCCGGCGGGTTGCGCCAGCGGCGGATCAGGCCGCGGCGCAGCAGGTTCGGGTAGAGCGGACGCAGGTCGTGCTCGGCGTCGAAGGGGTGTGCACGGCCCTCGGCGACCACGGCGACCTCCCGGGTTTCGCCGGTGACCGGGCCGCGGATCCGGAACCCGCCGGGCACCGGCGTCACCTCCGGGTCCGGGCCGATCCGGACGTCCACGACGCCCGCCTCGACCAGCGCCAGGATTCGCCGCATCGGTTCGAGCCCGGTGCCGTTCGACATCCTCGTGTAGTACCGCAAATGGGTGCGGACGAACTCGCGTTGCGAACGGGCGGTGAGACCGCCGAAATCGATCGCGGCGGAGAACACCGACCGCAGATCCCGCCAGACGCCGTCGCACGCGGCCTTCACCGGATTGTCCAGATTGCCTTGCGCCGCAGCGGCTTGGTCCTGTCGCATGTGGACGATCAGGGCCGCGCGCCAGTGTTCTCCGGTCATTCCGGGGACCCGTTCGATCGGTTCGAACCATCGGCGCCAGACGAACCGGTGGTCGGCGAGATCCCGGGAATGGCCGTACGCGTTGTCCACCACCCGCCGGAACGCCGACGCTTGTTCCTCGTCCGGGCCCTCGGCGAGGACGGCGTCGAAGCATCGGGTCACCGGTTCCAGAAGACGGTCGATCGACTGCTCGGCCGGGCCGGGGCCGCCGAGCAGGAGGAATTCCTCGTAACGGGTGGCGACGGCGGAACGCAGCCGGACGCCGAAGCGGTCGCCGAGCAGGGTCCGGTGGTAGACCTCGGCCAATTCCAGCACTACCAACGGAAACAGCTGGGTGGCGAAGTCGAGCTGCCGCACCGGCCCGGTCGGGAGGAGCGCGGGGACGCCGTGCTCGGCGCGCAGCCGCTCGATCACCGGGACGGTCAGGAACACCGGGCGGTGCTCGAGCGCGGCGTGCCCGCGCCCGGTGCGGTCGGCGGCCTTGAGGTTTTCCGCGCGGCTGGAGGTGAACATGCCGCTCGGGCTCACCGCGACAATCGGCGCCGGTTCGCGTCCGCTCGGCACGTAGCGCAGCCTGCGTGGCCGCAGCGGGCCGTCTTCCTCGACGAACTGGCCGCCGCGCCCTTCGGTCAGGTGCAGCAGCGCGTCGATGGCGGTGAGGCCGAGACCGAGCAGTCCCAGCGGCTGTCCGGGCGGAACGGCTGTTTCGTCCAATTGCGTTGCCAGCGGGTACGGGCTCGGCAGGTAGCGGGCATGCGGATCGGCTGCTGCGTGGCCGGCGAGAGCGGCGGCGCGGGATCCCGGGGCGGGGGCGTTGCGGGAATGCCCGGTCACCAGGAGGACATGGTCGGCGGGGACGGGCGCGGTGGTTTTGCCGTGCACCAGAAACGGATGCTCGTCCGACGGCGACACGTCGACGGCCTCGTCGGCGCGCAGGTCGACGTGCACGTCCGGAATCGACCGGAGGAGGTCCGCGTAGCGGCCGAACATGTCGCGCAGCGCGTGCCCGTGCAGATACCGCCGCGGCACGTCCTGCGGCCCGAGGTCGAACCGGCTGTCTCCGGTGGCGCGGAAGCGATCTTGCGACCATTCCGCGAACGTCGGGCGCAGCCGCCGGGGCAGCAGCGCTTCGGTCTGGTTGGATTCGTCGGAGGCGAAGGCGATCTGGCTGGCCACCCGGTTGAGATAGCTCGTCCACACCTGCTGGTCGTCGTGCGTCGAGCCGGCGCCGAACCGGCCGTTCAGCTCGAACACGGTGATGTGCACCGGACGTCCGGGCGGCGCGGCGGACAACAGCGCGGCCAGGCGTTCCATCGCGTACGTGCCGCCCGGTCCGCCGCCGACGATCACCAGCCGGTGTGCGGTCATGCGATGCGCTCCAGCACGTCGAACTCCGGACGGCGGTCGCTGATCCCGGCCGCCGCCTCGAACGCCGCGCCGGCGCGCAACACTGTCCGCTCGTCGAACGGCCGCCCGATCAGCTGAAGACCCAGCGGCAGACCGGAAGCGCTGAATCCACAAGGGACGGACATAGCCGGGTTGCCGGTGACGTTGAACGGCGCGGTCAGCACCCCGACCGCCAGGCTCGGCGGCGGCCAGTCGCGGGGGAACTCGTCCAGCCGCGCGGCCGGGGCGAAGCCGGTGGTGGTGAGCAGGATGTCGTGCGCGGCGAGGGGGCCGGTGTTCAGCTCGACGGTCAGTTCGCGGCGTAATCGTTGCGCCTGAACGTAATCCGCCGCGCTGAGTCCGGCGGCCCCGGCGATCCGCTGGTAGGTGTAGCGGCCGTAGTCGTGCGGCCGGGTGCGCAGGGTTTCCTCGTGCACCGCGAATCCTTCGGCCAGCATGATGAGCCGTCCGCACGCCTTGAGCAGTTCGAAATCGGGCAGCCGGACCTCGTCGACGATCGCGCCGAGCCCGGCCAGCGTCGAAGCGGCCGCGTCCACGGCAGCGACCACTTCCGCGGAAACGCCTTTGACCGTGGTGAACATTTCCCGCGCGTAACCGACGCGCAGGCCTTCCACGCCGCGGCCGAGATCCGCGGTGTAGTCCGGTACCGGACGGTCGGCGCTGCTGGGGTCGAGGGGATCGTGCCCGGCGATGACGTTCATCGCGAGCGCGGTGTCCCGGACGTTTCCGGCGATCGGTCCACAATGGTCCAGCGAGTACGACAGCGGGTAGACGCCGCGGCGGGAAACCAGGCCATAGGTGGGTTTCAGGCCGACTGCCCCGCAATGGCAGGCAGGCGAACGGATCGAGCCGCCGGTGTCCGAACCGAGGGCGAGCCGGAGCAGCCCGGCCCCGACCGCCGCGCCGCTGCCGGTGGAGGAGGTTCCGGTGAAATGCTCGGTGTTCCACGGGTTCCGGGCGGCGGGGAAGGGAAGGTCGCTGCTGGTGCCGAGGGCGAATTCGCCGGTGTTGAGCTTGCCGGCGAGCACGCCGCCGCCCGCCGCGAGCCGGGCTTGCACGGTGCTGTCCTCGGCGGGCACGTTGTCGAGCAGCAGCCGCGAGTTGCACGTGGTCGGGATGCCCTCGGTGGCGTAGATGTCTTTGAGGGCATAGGGAATTCCGTGCAGCGGACCGCGGTCGACCCCAGCCGCCAGCTCGGCGTCGGCACGCGCGGCGTCGGCGAGGGCGCGTTCGGGCGTGACCCGGATGAACGCGTGCACCTCGCGGTCGATGACGTCGATGCGGGCGAGCGTGTGCTCGGTCAGCTCGGTCGAGGTGAGTTCGCCGGCGCGCAGCGCGGTGCCCAGTTCGCTGATCGACAGCTCGTGGACCGGGCGGATCACCGGTCCGCTCCGGGCGCCAGCACGTCAAGGCGGAACTGCGCGGCCGGTTCGCTTTCCGCGGCTCGCGGCCGCCGCATCATCCCGGCCATCACGGCCATTTCCCGGAAGACGGCGAAAGTCCCTTCGCGGAGATCGTCCGGGACTTCCATTCCCGCCCGGTTCATCGCGGCGGCGAAACGATCCTCCGCACGGTCCATCGTGAGCCCTCCCAGGTGCGCAGCGGCGTCGCCGACCGACATTACCGCAGAAATTCCTTGCACCGCCGCGAATTCACCCGCCGCGATTGTCTCGGCTGGCGACCGGGAACCACCTGAGACAAACGCTTTCCGCCCGGGTTCCGGCGGACCTTGCCGGGGTGTTCGCGGCTGCCGTAGAGTCGGCGGTCGGCGCGTCCGAACTGGGGTTTTCCCTCGACGCTGCCCGCGCGGGAAAAGAATCCCGCGGCGATCCGGAAATCGGGAAATACGCTCGCCTTCTCCCGGGGTCCGCGACGATCCGTGACGACGAGGAG
This sequence comes from Amycolatopsis sp. NPDC054798, assembly GCF_053611505.1. Taxonomy (NCBI): domain Bacteria; kingdom Bacillati; phylum Actinomycetota; class Actinomycetes; order Pseudonocardiales; family Pseudonocardiaceae; genus Amycolatopsis; species Amycolatopsis sp. NPDC054798. Next base: position 64,608 of record NZ_JBSHAM010000033.1, read on the forward strand.
GCGCGATGTCGGTCGAGCACCTGTCCACCGCCGGAATCCGTTCGGTGACCGAGGAGGAGATCGCCCACTACCGGGAAAAGGGCTGGGCGAAGCTGCCGGGCTTCTTCTCGCCCGAGACCGTCGCCGACCTGCTGCGCCGGGCCAAGGCGAAGATGGGGGAGCAGTCCCCGCTGACCGTCCGCCGCGACGACTCCGATCAGCTGGAACCCAACGAGTACAACTGGTACGCCCGGTGGGACGGCTGCTCGCACGAGGACCCGCGGATCCGCGACGTCGGCCAGTCCCGCGCGCTGGCCACCGCGGCGAGCCGGCTGATGGGCGACGCGGTCCGGTTTTATTTCGACCATTTCTTCGTCAAGGTGCCCCAGGCCGCCGACGGCACCGAGACGCCGTGGCACCAGGACCTGCCGCACCATCCGCTGGACCGGCAAGGCGTGCTGACCATCTGGGTCCCGCTCGTGGAATGCCCGCCGGAGAAGGGCTCGCTGCGGTTCCTGAGCGGTTCGCACCGGGCCGGGCTGCTCGGCCGCTACCTCAACCGGCGCGACGAGGTGCAGCTGGTCGACGAGCATCCGTGGATCCTGGACGAGTACGAGATGTCGCCGCCGCTGCACCTGCGCCCCGGCGACGCGACCGTGCACAACCTCGCCATCACGCATTACGCGCCGCCGAACACGACCGACACCCCGCGCTGGGTCTACTCCACGCAGTGGCTGCCGGTCCGCACGCGCTACACCGGCGCGCCGAACCACCGGACCGAGGGGCTCGGCCTGAAGGTCGACCAGCCGCTGGACCACCCGAGGTTCCCGATCATCGAAACGGACCACCGCTGAGCACCGGCCTGGCCTGGTCGCCGCTGTTCGAGGAGGCGGTTTCCGGTCCGGCCGCCGCGTTTCTCCCGTCCGCGCGGGTTCCGGCCTTCGTGCCGGACGCGCCGTGGGACGTCGGCGCGCGGGTCGGCTGCCTGCGCGCGGTCGCGGAGGCAGCCGGGCTCGGCCTGGTCCGGGTCGAGGACTTCGCCCCGGCCCGGCTGGACGAACTGCGGGAATTTCACGACGACGCGTACGTACGGGAACAGCCCGCCGGGCTGTGGACCGACGCCGGCTGCGCGGCCGTGGGCGCCGCGCGGGAACTGTGCCGCCGCATCTGGGCCGGGGAGCTGACCAACGGATACGCGCTGGTCCGGCCGTCCGGGCACCATGCCGAGCAGGCGTCCCCTGGCGGCGGCTGCCTGTTCGCGACCGGGGTGCTGACCGTGCTGCAGGCGCGGCGGCTCGGGGCGCGCCGCGTGCTGGTCGTGGACTGGGACGCCCATCACGGCAACAGCCAGCAGACCGCGTTCTGGTCGGATCCGTCGGTGCTGACGATCTCGATCCACCAGGACCGGCGCTGGCCCGCGGGCACCGGCGGGCTCGACGCGCGCGGCGAGGGTCCGGGCTTCGGGCACACGATCAACGTGCCGGTGCCGCCGGGCGCGGGCGGCGGGGTGTACCGCGAGGTGTTCGACCGCGTGGTGACCCCGGCGGCGGACCGGTTCCGGCCCGACTTCGTGCTGGTGGCGTGCGGTTTCGACAGCGGCTACCTCGATCCGTCCGCCCGGCTGTGCCTGCATTCGGGCGACTACGGCTGGATGACGGAACGGATGGCGGAGATCGCCGGGCGGCACGCGCGCGGCCGGTTGCTGCTGACCCAGGAGGGCGGGTACGCGCTCGGCTATCTGCCGTTGTGTTTCCTGCGGGTGCTGGAGGCGTTGTCCGGCGGTCGTTCCGGGATCGAGGACCCTTTCCTGGCGCGATGGGGCGAGGATTTCGCGGACGCGGTGAGCGCGGAGGCGGCCGCGACGGTGGCTCGGTGCGCCGCGTTCGTGCCGGACATCGGCTGACTGGTCTATCCACAAAGGACGTCAGGACCAGAGCGCCGGATCGGGGTTGCCGATCAGCTTCGGTTCGCCGGGCTCGTCGCATTCGATCAGGCTCGCTCCGACGGCCGCGAGGTCCCAGCGGTCCACTTCGGCCCCGCTTTCGGCGACCGCCTCGGCCACCTCGATCCAGGGCACGGTTTCCCCCAGCCGCAGGCGTTCCAGCAGGTGAAGCGCCTGATTGCCGTGTTCAGAACGCTTCAGCGCGTCTGCCACGGCAGCGGCGGCCGCGTCGGCGTCGAACGTCTGCGGGGCGGAGGCGGCTTCCGCGGCGACTGCTTCGTCGAGCAGGGCGAGGCCGGCCGGGGCGTCGGAGGCCAGTCCGGTCAAGGCTTCCCGCCGCTGTCGAGGGTCGAGCAGCAGGCCGAGTTCGCGGACCAGGTCGGCGGGCTCGTCGGCGACGTGGATGTAGCTGAAGTTGCGGTTGTGCTGGCGCAGCAGGGCGCGCAGCGTGCCGGGCTTCTGCTTCGACAGATCGGCCGAGCCTTTCAGCGCGGCCAGCCGCATCGTCGCGGGCATCGGCCCGGGGCGTTCGTCCCGCAGCAGGAGCAGCAGGCCGGAACCGACGTAGATCAGGTCGTTGAGCGCGAGCCGGTCCACAGTGGCCGAGGTCAGCTGGTACCGCCACATTTCCCGCCACCGCTGGCCGGTGAAGACGGGACGCTGCACGGCCTGGACGGCGAACCCCTGTTCCGCCAGCCAGCCGAGCACCGGGCGCACCTTGCCCGCCGCGACGCCGTCCGGTTTGACCATCAGCAGCGCGTGCCCGCGCAGGATCGCCGCGGCCCGGTCGCCGAGGATCCGGGCGGTGTCCCTCGCCCCTTCCCGGAAATAGGTTTCGCGGCGGTAAGCGGTGCGCTTCGCGGGCATTCGCGTGAGCTCGGCCCAGTCCATGTCGTCGATCTTCGCCCCCGTGGTCGATTCCGGATCCGGCGCCGCGATGCTATCCCGGATTGCGTCCCGAACGGAAAACCGGATTTGCTCGCGGCGGCGAGAATGGGCCGTTCGGCGGGTTGACGCCCCGTTCGCGGCAATCCGGGCAGGGGAAGAGGTGAACACGCGAGGTCGTAGCCGAGTTGAGGGTCGACTGTTGTTTTCGTGGCTGACTAAGGTCGGAAATCCGGAAAACGTATCAAGCCGCACTGTTTGCGCATTTCCGTTCTCGCATTGTGCGAGCGATTGCCAATACCAGCGGGAATGTCCGGTCCGGTGGCAACGGTGACCGTGCGAAGCGGTAAATGCGCCGTTCGGGTGATGGGAACGGGCTGGGCGGGACCTTCTTGACGCAGATCACAGCGTGGGTACACTCGGTCTTCGGAGTCACTGGCAGTACTGGGGTGAAAAAATCTTCGCTAATCGGCTGCGATAACGCGCGCCTTGTGCCGCGCTTTTCGTGCGCCGGTCTTTTCCTCCTGTTTTCGCTGTCCGTATTCCGGCGCCGGACCGCGATTTCGCGCCCGGCGGCTGAGCCCGTGCCCCGCGAGGGGCGCACCGACCCGAGAGGAACGGCTGGCCGCATGGATTCGCACCCCGCTCCCGTTATTTCGATCGTCACCGCGCACGGCAGGCAGGTGCTCGCCGGCGAAGGGAACGAGCGGCTGGTGGACCTGCTCAACCGGCACCGGGTCCCGTGGTCCGCGGTGGCCGCGTACGTGGTGCCGCGCAGCGGCGGCGAACCGCGGCTGTCGCCCTCGCTCGACACCCGGCTCGCGGAGTTCGAGGACGCTGCGGAGATCCTGCTTTACTTCAACCGCAACGTGAATCCGTTCCTCTTCGCGCTCGACGACTTCAAGACCATCGAGAGCGCGGACCCCTCGCTCGGCACCGAGTACTTCTACCAGCGGCTGGACAACGAGTCCGGCACCGCGGAGGCGTTCCTCAAGAAACTGAGCCCGGACGAGTGCAAGGAAATCATCGCCGACCGGGTCGCCGAAACCGTGCGCGCCGCGGTGCCGGAAGGCTCGACGCTGGTGGTCGGCGTCAGCGGCGGCGGCGACAGCAACGCGATGCTGCTGGGACTGAGCCGGCTCGCCGGCCACGGCGTCACCATCGATCCGGTGATCCTCAAGGGAATCCCGGACTGGGACGCCGGGGTGCCGCGCGCGCAGGCGCTGTGCGAATCCTACGGGCTCGACCTGACGGTGATCGACGAGCACGAGGTCAAGGACCTGCTCGGCATCCCGGTCGACGACCCGACGCCGCTGATCGACCGGTTCGAGCGCGAGTTCGCCGGCGACGACTTCGAGTTCATGGGCACCCTGCTGATCCGGCTGGCGCTCACGAAACGCGCCAAGGACGTCGGGACCTCCTACATCGCCACCGGGCTCAATCTCGAGGACGTGGTGTGCGAGGCCATGTTCCGGGTGTCCTCGGGGATGAAACCGGCCCCGTTCCCGGCGCGGCAGATCGGCGACACCACGCTCGTCTTCCCGCTGTGGATGTGCCCGAAGCGGATCATCGACGGCTGCTTCCCGAAGTACTCGCTGGACAACTACGACGCGCGCTACCCGTGTTTTTCCTTGGGCCGCAACATGTACTACAGCGTGGTGTACGCGATGCAGTCGCAGTTCCCCGGCTTCCTCGAACAGCTCACCCGTGGGCTGTCGAAGATGAGCATGACCGATCCGATCGCCTACACCCTCGACGAGCAGCTCGGCTTCTACACCGAACGCGCGGTGCCGTTCCCGCTGCGCCGCCGGTTCCAGAAGATGCTCGGCCTGACGCCGGCGGGCAAGTGAGCGCTGCCGCCCGGCGGCCGTCCGTGACGTCCGTGCGGGCCCGGCTCGCCGGACTCGTCGCGGACCGGGCCGGGCGGCCGGAACGCGGAGCAGTGGTCGTCTTCGCCCTCGACGGCGTCGGCCGCGCCCTCGCCGAGCGCGCGTGGCGGACGGCCTCGGTGACGGTGCTGGATTCGGTGTTCCCCACGGTCTCGTCCGCGGCCTGGCTGAGCAGCCTCACCGGGAAACCGGTGGCGGAACACGGGATCCCCGGCGTGGTGTGCACTGTGGACGGACGGCTGACGAACATCTACGAGCACCGCCGGTCGCTCGTCGCCGACCCGCCGGACAATGTGTTCAGCGACGCCGCCGCGCGCGGCTTCCGCCCGGTCGCGGTGCTGTGCGACCTGGCCTCCTACTCGTGCTCTTGGCGAGACCTCCTGCTCACCCACGCGGAGATCGTCGAGGGCACGCCACTCTTCACCACGCCGGGGCTGTACGAGCCGCCGCCGCTCGACCGCGTGGAAGCGGACCTGCGCGTCGCCGTGGCCACCGGTCTCCGCGGCGGAGACCGGGCGCTGGTCTGGTGTTTCGTGGAGATCGACACGCATCTGCACCACTGCGGCGAAGACGAGTACGCGGTCGCGGCGGTGCGGATGATCGAGCGGATCGCGACGGATCTGACGGCCGACGGGCACCTGGTCGCCGCGCATTCGGACCACGGGCACACGCCGACCGAGCACGATCCCGAGCTGGCGCGGCTGCTCGACGGTCTGGCGGACGAGTACGGCTTCGCGATGGGCGGCGCGGGCCGCACGCGGTGGCTGTATCCGCGGCCGGGCACGGCGGAGGCGCTGGAGGAGCGGCTGCGCAAGGAACTCCCGGCGGACATCGGGATCGAGGACGCCGACCGGATCTTCCCACCGGATTCACCGGCGCGGGCCCGGGTCGGCGACCTGTTTCTGGTGGCGGCCGGCGAGAAATTCCTTGCCCCTGAGGGATACCGGTACGAGCACGGGTCGCGGACGGCGGCCGAGGTCGAGGTTCCGTTCGCGGTGTGGGGCGGTGAACCGGATGGTCGCGGAACTGGTCGCTGATCTGCTCGAGACGGTCAAACTGGACCGGGTGCTCGACGCGCTGGCGGAGGTCGCCGCGTTCGACCGTTACCAGGCTTCCGCGGGCATCGAGCAGGCCGCGGAAGTCGTTGCCGCGCGGGCGGAAGCGGCAGGGCTGTCCGAAGTCGGCATCCAGCGGTTCCGCGCGGACGGCAAACCGCAGTGGTGGACGTTCGAGGCCCCGACGTCGTGGACGCCGACGGTCGCCCGGATCACCGCGGACGGCCGAGAGATCGACCACGCCCGGGAGCCGTTCGCGCTGGCGACGCATTCCGCCGCGCTGACCGGGAAATCCCTTCCCGTGAAACGCCTGGGCGAGGACGTGCGCGGCTCGGTCGTGGCGCTCGGCACCGGACCCGCCGCCAGCACCCTGCGGGAGCTGGAACAGGCCGGAGCGCTGGCCTTCGTGACCGACGGCCCGGCGCGGCGGTCCGGGAACCGCGGCCGGATCGAACTGCCCGCGGACACGAAGCTGGCCGGATTCAGCTTGCTGCCCCAGGAATTCGCGGCCTTGCAGGGCACGGCCGACGTCGAGGTGCGGCTCGGTCCGGAAGCGAGCATGCCGGTCGTCAGCGGCCTGCTGCCCGGCGCGGGCGACGGCGAGATCTGGCTGATGGCGCACCTGTGCCACCCGAGGCCGGGAGCGAACGACAACGCGTCCGGAGTGGCCGCGTTGCTCGGAGTCGCGGAAGCACTGGCCGGGACGAGAAACGAGCTGGGCATCCGGTTCTTCTGGGGGCCCGAATTCACCGGCGCCGCAGCGGTCTTGCACCAGACCGCGAAGCTGCCGGAAGCGGTGCTGAACCTCGACATGGTCGGACAGGACCAGCAGCTGTGCGCCGCGCCCTTCGTCGTCGAGCGTCCGCCGGACTACCTGCCCGCTGAGCTGGCCGCGGTCGCGGAACTGGCGGTAGCCGAAACGTTCGCGCAGACCGCCGAGCACCCGGGAACCTGGGAACCCGCGCAGTTCGCGGGTTTCTCCGACCACGCGCTGTTCGCCGACCCGGTCGTCGGCCGTCCCGCGGTGCAGTTCTGCCATCCCGCCGACCGGTTCAACCACAGCGCGGCGGATTCGCTCGACAAGGTCGCGCCGGTCGAAATGCTCCGTTCCACCGTGGCCGCCGCGGCGGTGGCGCGGCTGGCAGCGAGGCGGTACGCCGGCCTGGACCTCCCCAAGATCCTCGCGAGCTGGCACGCCGCGCGGAAAGCCGAGGCCCACGAGGCAGCGCACCGATACCGCGATGCCGAGAACGGCGCCTGGAGCGAACGGCTGCTGAACCGCACCCGACGCGACGGAGGGCCCAAGCTGGTCCGCAGATGGGACGGCCCGCTCAATGTGCGAGCGATGCTCGCTGCGGCGTCTCCGTCCACTCGGGACGCCGTTGGCGTCCTCGTCGCCGCGGACAAAGCGAATCTCTCCCTGATTTTCAACCTCGGCATCCGGATCACCGGCCGCCGCAGCGGGACGGAGCTGGCCGACGAGGCCGCTTTCGCCCGGTTGCGCCCGGCGGACCCGGAAACCGTCGCTGTCCTGCTGTCCGCGTTCGAGGACGCGGGCTGGGCGGAAGCGGTGTGACGCACCGGGGTTGACCGGTTTCGGCGAGCCTAGGAAAGGGGGTGAGCGCGATGAAGAAGTACACCAAGCCGCAGGCGAAGAAGGTGAACGCGGGCGCGGTCCTGCGTTCCAACGTCTGATCCAGGGAGGAGGCGGGGTCCGCTGCGGCGGGCCCGGCCTTCGCCTTTCGTTCGCGGGAATGGGCAACGGTGGGCATGAGGCAGGGTTTCCGGTTCGGCAGCGCCGATTTCGTCCGGTTGTGGGCTTCCGGGACGGTCAGTTTCTTCGGCACGGCGGTCAGCACCGTCGCGTTGCCGCTCGTCGCGCTGAGCGTGCTCGGCGCGACGACGTTCGAGGCGGGCGTGATCTCCGCGGCCGGTCTGGTGGCCTGGCTGCTGCTCGGGCTCGTGGCCGGGGCGCGGATCGAGCGCGTTCGTCGCCGTCCGCTGCTGATCGGCTGCGACGTCGCCCGCGCCGTCGCGCTGGCGACCATCCCGGCGGCGTACGTCCTCGGGGTGCTGACCATCGCCCAGCTCGTGCTGGTCGCGCTGGTGGTCGGGGTCGGTTCGGTGTTCTTCGACATCGCCGTCCAGACCTATCTGCCGTCCGTCGTCAGCCGTGATGAACTGGTGGCGGGCAACAGCAAACTGCAGGTCAGCGAGAACGCCGCGAAGACCGGCGGACCGGCGGTCGGCGGCGCGCTGGTGTCCGCGATCGGCGCGCCGGTGACGATCCTCGTCGATGTTGCGAGCTACGTGTTTTCCGCGCTGTGCCTGGTCGCGGTGCGCAAGCGCGAGGAACCGCCGGAGCAGGCGCCGCCCCGTCCGGTCGCCGCGAGGGTCCGCGAGGGGCTGCACGCGGTGCTCGGCGACCCGGTGCTGCGCCCGCTGACGATGGTCGCGGCCAGCCTCAACTTCCTCGGCGCCGGATTCGACACGCTCCTGGTGCCATATCTGCTTCGCGGGTTGGACCTGACACCGACGCTGATCGGGGTGTTAGTCGCCCTCGGCGGGGTGGGCGGCGTGCTGGGCGCGGCGCTCGGCCCGGCGATCGCGCGCCGGTTCGGCGACGCCCGCGCGATGGTGGTGACCGCGCTGGTCGGCCCGCTGCTTTCGCTGCTCGTGCCCATGGCGTTCGGCGGAGCCGGGCTGGTGCTGTTCGCCGTCGGGCTGATCGGCCGCGAGGTCTGCATCGCGGTGTACAGCCTGCTCGCCCGCAGCTACCGGCAGCTGACCACGCCGGCCGGGCTGCTGGCCAGGGTCACCGCCTCGATCAAATTCCTGTCCTGGGGAGTGCTGCCGCTCGGCGCGCTGGCCGGCGGGCTGCTCGGCCAGGTTCTCGGCAATCGCGCCGGGATGTGGGCGATCTGCCTCGCGCTGCTGCTGACGCCGCTCCCGCTCGTGCTGTCCGGGTTGCTGCGCAAGCGCGACCTCGGCGAACCGGCCCCGATCACCGAATAGGAGAACGCTATGTGCGGTCTGGCGGGTATCGCGTCGATCGGCAGGGACCTGCCGCCGGACGCCGGTGCGGTGCTGACCTCGATGGCCCGTGCGGTCGCGCACCGCGGCCCGGACGGCGAGCAGCTGTTCCTCGACGGGCCGGTCGCCCTCGGCTTCCGCAGGCTCGCGCTGGTCGGGCCGAGCAGCGGCGACCAGCCGCTGTTCAGCGACGACAAGCAGACGGTGCTGATCGCCAACGGCGAGGTGTACAACCACCGCGAGCTGGAAGCGCGGATGCCGGACGTGCGGATGCGCACGAAATCCGACTGCGAGGTCCTCGCGCACCTCTACGCCCGGCACGGGATGTCCTTTTTGGACGACGTCTGCGGCATGTACGCCATCGCGCTGTGGGACCGCGGGCGCAACCGGCTGGTGTTCGCCCGCGACCGGTTCGGGATCAAACCGCTGTACTTCACCGTCGCCGGCGGGCAGGTGGTGTTCGGGTCGGAAATCAAGGCGCTGTTCCAGCACCCGGCCTGCCGCCGCGAACTCGACTGGGAGCGGTCGCTGGCCGACCAGTCGATGAACATCGGCGCGTACCTGACCGACGAGCCGCCCTCGACCTGGTTCCGCGACATCGAGCTGGTGCCCGCGGGCGGAATGGTCGCCATCGACCTGGCGACCGGCCGCGTCGAACGCAGCCAGTACTGGCAGCTGCCCGATTTCGACGGCGACGAGGACGCCTCGGACGCGGAGCTGATCACGCGGTACCGGGAACTGCTGGAGGCTTCGGTCGCCGATTGCGCTTCGGCGGACGCCGAACTCGGCCTGTTCCTCAGCGGCGGCGTCGATTCGGCGGCCGTCGCCGCGCTCGCCGCCCGGAGGGACGGCCCGGAGATCCACACCTTCACCGTGCTCGGCGCGAGTACCTTCCTCAACGGCGACGGCGGCGCCGCGCACGACGCGGCGGCCGCGCTCGGCATCCCAAACCACCAGCTGGTGTTCGACGTCGGCCGGACGCCGGGCGTCGACCAGTGGAAGCAGTTGCTTTGGCTGCTGGAGACGCCGCTGTGCAACGCGGAGCAGTACTTCAAGTACGAGTTGTACCGGTACGCCAAGCAGTTGCGGCCGGAGCTGCGCGGCATGCTGCTCGGCCAGGCCAGCGACGAGTACAACGGCGGCTATTCGCCGGTGCTCTCCGGCGATACCGATTGGGCCGGTTTCGAGGCGGGCTTGCGGCAGATGGCGCGTACGTCCGCGTTACGAGAGCGGCCGGCGCTCGCGCCGTGGTGGCCGGACGGGCAGTCGTCGCTGGTACACGACGATCTGTTGCGCGGCACGGCACTGCGCGATCCGTATCGGGCTTATGTGGCTTGGAAACATCGGCACATCCAGCAGTACAACTGCTGGCACGAGGACCGCACCGCGGCGGGCAACGGTGTCGAGGCACGGGTGCCGTTCCTCGACCACCGGATCATCGAACTGCTCGGCAGGCTGCCGGCGAAGCGTCGAGCGAGTTTGTTGTGGGACAAGCGAATCCTGCGCGACGCGGTGCGGGATGTGCTGCCGCCCGCGATCGCCGACCGGGAGAAGGTGTCGTTCTTCTACGGCGAAGGCGAGGGTTACACGCACCGGATGATGGTGCGGATGCTCGCCCGCGACGGCGACGCGCTGCTCGAAGAGGCGCTGGCCGCGCCCGGCGCCGCCGGGATCCTCCGCCCGGACCGGGCCCGTGAAGCGCTGCGCGGGCTGGAGAAAGATCTCACCCCGTTCGATGTGGAATACCTGTTGCGCCTGGTGAACCTCGGGTTGCTCGACCAGATGACGCGGTCGATGCCCGCGTTGCCGGTGGACGCGCCGCGGTACGAGATCCTGCCGGTGGCCGACGAAGCCGATTGGGAAGACGACGGCGCGCGCCTGGCGGCCCGGTTGCGCCGGGTGCCCGCGCCGCAGCCGGACGAGGCGGTGGAGTTCGGCGAGGACGTGCTGCTGGTGCACGCGCCGGACGATCCGTCGACGCTGTACCTGGCGGTCGACGGCCGGTTCGAGTACGTGGTCGACGCTGACGAAGCGCCGGAATGGTGGGCCTTCCTGCGAGGGATCGACGCGCAGCGCACGGTCGCCGAAATCGTCGCGGCGGCGGGGCTGCAGTACGACGATGTCCACGAGACGTTGCGGGACGCGCTGGACGCCGGGCTGCTCGTGCTGGTCCCGGCCCGCACCCCGGCGGTGGCCCGATGACCCCGGATTTCTCGCACTGCCCAGGCGTTCTGGCCGATCGCGACCTGCTGCCGGACGACGCGCTGAGCGTGTTCGTGGTCGGTTCGATGGCCAGGGGCTGGGCCACCGACGCCAGCGACATCGACCTCGTCGTGGTGACCCGGGACCGGTTCGAAGGCGGGGAGAAGGCGTTCTCGCTGGACGTCCCGCTGCGGCCCGGTTCGCTGCCGACGGTGGCGTTCGACCACGACGGACGGCGCTGGGAAATCCGCTACTGGCAGGACAGCCAGGTGACCCAGGTCTTCGAGAAAGTCGGCTGGGACGCGTTCGAGGCGGACCGCAAGGTCGGCGACCGGCTGGTCGAGGCGGAGCAGCTGTTCCTCGAACGGCTGGTCAGCTGCGTGCCGGTGCTCGGAACCGAGTGGGTCGCCGACCGGCGCGAGCAGCTGTCCTCCTCGGCGTTCCGCTCGCTGCTGGTGATGCAGGGGCTGACCAAGGTCGACGCCAAAACGCGGACCGCGCTCGCGCAGCTGGCCGCCGGGGACGTCGAGAGCGCGACGCTGTCGGCACGCGACGCGTTCGGCTGGGCGATGGACACGCTGCTGCACGGCCACGACGAGCACGGCGCGCTGGTGAAATGGCGGGCCCGGCGGTTCCGCGCCGCCGCGCCGAGCCTGCTGACCTTCGACGAGTACTGGGCGCTGGAAACCATGCGGGACTACGACCCGGCCGACCCCGGCGACTGGATCCGCCGCGTCGTGGCGCTGTGCAAAAAGGTGAGCCTGGAAGTGGAGATCTGAGATGGACCCGAGCAGCGTGCCGCGGCTCAGCCTCGACGCCCAGGTGCGGCGGTTCCGGGGCGCACTGCTCGTGGCCGTCGGAGACGAGACGCTGGAACTGGCCGACAGTGCCGCCTTCCTGTTCCGCGCGGTCGACGGGGCGCGCAGCGTCGCCGACATCGGGGCGCTGCTCGCGCAGGAGTACGACATCCCGGCCGAAGAAGCGGTCGAGGACGCGGCCGGGTTCCTGGGAGAGCTGGTGGACAGCGGCGTGCTGGAGCTGGCGTCGTGACCGTGTCCCCGCAGTCCCCCCAGTCGCCTTGGCCCGAGTACGAAAGCCGGTTCCACAACTGGGAAACCCGGTCCAGCGTGCGGACGAAGCCGCGGCGGCTGTTCGACGCGAACGGCACGGCGATGCTGCTGTTCCCGCCGGAATCGGTGCCCGCGCTGGAGCATCCGCTCGTGTGCGCGCACGGTCCCGGCACCGCGGATCTCGTGCTGCAGCACAGTCTTTACCAGTATCTGCATTTCACGACGGTGCTGGAGCAGACCGCGGTACTGCCGGTCACGGCGAATCTCTCGCTGGGCACGGCCGGGCTCGACCTGCCGCACGCGATGCGGGCGGACGCGTTCAAGATCACCACCGACGAGGCGTGGCACGCCCAGTTCAGCGACGATCTGACCACGCAAATGGTCGCCGCGACGGGGGTTTCGGCCGAGTCGGTCGTCGAACCGGCGTTCGTCGGGCAGTTGCGGCGGTTGCGGGCCGGATTCGACCCGGGGGACCGGCAGCTGGCCGATCTCGTGTTCGCGGTGGTGAGCGAGACGCTTGTCTCGGCGCTGCTCGCGGACCTGCCGAACGACCGGCGGCTGGCCCGGCCGGTCCGCGAGACCGTCGCCGACCACGCCGCCGACGAGGGCAGGCACCATTCGTACTTCCAGAGCGTGCTGCGGGTGCTCTGGCCGAGCCTGTCGAGCGAACACCGCAGGCTGCTGGGACCGCGGGTGCCCGCGTTCGTCCGGGCATTTTTGAGCCACGACCTGGCGGCGGTCCGGTCGGCGCTGGTGGCGTCCGGCCTGACCGCGCAGGAGGCGGCGACCGTGGTGGACGAGTCCTACGCGCCGGTCGACCTCCGCCGTCCGGCGCGGGCGACGGTGCGCGGATTCCGCGGCGTAGGCGCGCTCGACGATCCGCGCACGCGGGACGCTTTCCTCGCGGCGGGATTGCTGACCGAGGACGAACTGTGAGGGGGCGGAGATGGTAGTGATGGTTCGCGAGGGGCTGCCGAGCTGTTCGTTCTGCGGTACGCCGCGGTCCGAGACGGAACATCTGGTTTCGGCGGCCGACACGCACATCTGCGCCGGCTGTGTCGACGAATGCGCGAACGAGATCGCGGAGGTTCGGGCACAGCAGTCGGGCGACGGCGGTCCGGCGCACCTGCCGCGCCCGCGCGAAATGGGGGCGTTGCTGGACGAGTACGTGGTGGACCAGCGCCGGGCGAAGCGCTCGCTGGCGGTGGCGGTCTACAACCACTACAAGCGGATCCAGCCAGGAGCCCGCCGTCCGCCGGGAGACGACGTCGAGATCGCCAAATCGAACATTCTCCTGCTGGGCCCGACCGGTTCGGGCAAGACGCTGCTGGCGCAGACGCTCGCGCGGATCCTGCACGTGCCGTTCACCATCGTGGACGCGACCGGGCTGACCGAAGCGGGTTACGTGGGGGAGGACGCCGACGGAATTCTGCTGAAGTTGCTGCAGGCGGCCGACGGCGACGTCCGGGCGGCGGAGACCGGCATCGTGTACATCGACGAGATCGACAAGATCGCGCGCCGCGGCGGCGGTTCGCAAGCCGCCCGGGACGTGTCCGGCGAGGGGGTGCAGCAGGCGTTGCTGAAGATCCTCGAAGGCACGGTGGCGACCGTGATGCCGCGCAACCGCAGCGGAAACCTGTCGCACGGCAGCCGCAGCCGGACCGCGCAGGAGGGCATCCAGATCGACACCCGCGACATCCTGTTCATCGTCGCCGGCGCGTTCGCCGGACTGGAGAAAACGGTCGAGAAACGGCTGGGGGTCAAGGAGATCGGCTTCCTCGGCGGACGCTCCCGGCCGGTCCGGCGCACGACGTCGGAGCTGCTGGCCGAGGTGGTGCCGGAGGATCTGGTGGCGTTCGGGATGATCCCGGAGTTCGTCGGCCGGGTGCCGATGATCACCTCGGTCGGGGAACTCAACCGCGCGGCGCTGCTGCGGGTGCTCACCGAACCGAAGAACGCGCTGGTGCGCCAGTACCGCAGGCTGTTCGAATTCGACGGCATCGACCTGGATTTCCGGCCCGGTGCGCTGGCGGCGGTCGCGGACCAGGCGATCGAACGGGGCACCGGCGCGCGCGGGCTGCGGTCGATCCTGGACGCGGTGCTGATCTCGGCGATGTACGACGTTCCCTCGCTGACCGAGGTGACTCGCGTGGCGGTGACCGAGGAAACGATCACCGGCGGCGTCCCGCCGGTGCTGTATACCGCTTCCGGCGAGGTTTACGACTGGACGGAGGATTCCGCGACTGCGTGATCCCCGGCCCATTCTATGACCTGGCGCTCCGCGAACAACTCCATGAGTTCGGCGGTGTCGGAAACGGCGTCGACCGCCGCGTAGCGGTAGCGCTCGGCCAGCCGGGAGCCGATTTCCTGTATCGTCGCCGAACCGTCGACCTGCCGGAAAGCGAATTCCGCCTGTTCGTTCAGTTCGAAAGCCTGCGCGGTGTTGGCGATATAGAGCCGGCCGCGATAACGGCGGGTGCGGACTTCGGCGCACCGGCGCGGGACGGAATCGCCGTCGATTCCCGATCCGGTGGTCATCGGACCTCGATTTCCAGCGCCAGTGTCTGGCATTTGCCGACGACCTCCTCGATCCACGGCCCCGGTGCCGCCGGATCGTAGTCGCGCATCGTCTCGATCGCCCAGTATTCGGCGAAACCCAGTTCGCGCGGAGCGGTCTCCTGGAAACGCCGGGCGCGCCATTTGGGAATCCGGGAGCCGAAATTCCCGCAGCTTTCGAGCAAAGCGTCGACGGTGTGCCCCCAGGCTTTGCGCGCGGACAGCGCCGCGCTGAGATGGTCGTTCGCGGCGAGCTGGCCGAGCGCGTCCTCGGCGCAATTGTCGGCGGCGGTCAGCGAACGGGCGGTGACGAAAGCCCGGAACGCCGACGCGGCGAGCTGGGCGGTGCGCCGCGCCGTCCAGTCCGCGCCGGTCAGCGGCACGCAGGTGAGCAGGCGTTCGAGGAACAGCTCCTCGTCGACGGCCAGCACGTCCGAGGCGGACCGGCCGCTGCCGAACCGCTCCCAGGCGACCTTGGCCAGCATCTCCTCGACCTGGGCGTCCGTCCAGTATTTCAGCTCCCAGCGGCGGCCGCGCACCTGCAGCACCCTGGTCGGCACCGTGGACGTGCGCAGCGGCACCCGGATCGTGCGGGAGCCCGCGGCGCGCGGCTGGCGCTGCGCGACGACGTTGAAGTCGTAGTCGCTGCGGTCGTTCGCCCATCCCCGGGCCAGCGATCCGACGGCGCACGCGGCGAGACAGTCCGGCGGCAGCGCGCCGTGCCCGGCGAGCGTTTCGAGACAATCGGAAGCCGTCCATTTCGGCTGTGGCGAAACCGCAACGCCGGGCAGGATCGCGGACATGCGAATCATCCCCCAGGATGTCCTTGTCGCACGGAACGGAAAAAACCTCTTCCGGCCTCTTCGCCGGATCGGCATTCCGTCCAGTCCACCATTCCCGCCAGTGGCCGTCAAGGTCCTTTCGCAGGCAAACACGGACGGGGCGCCGCGCCCCCCCGCGGGCCCGCCCGGGCCGAAACGCAAGGAGTAGGAAGGCCGGGCACGCCGCGGGCGCCGGCCAAAGTGGGCCAACCCAGCGTGGGA
>NZ_JBSHAM010000033.1:80271-93083 GCF_053611505.1 Amycolatopsis sp. NPDC054798
TCCCCCCTTGTGCCCTACAGGGTCTTTCGCCCCCAAACCCCGGCGGGCCCCCCCCCCCCCGGGCCCCCCCGTCCGTGCCGAAAGCGATCGCTTACTGAGCGCCGGTCTCGCAGCTGGCGCCGCAAATGGTCTCCAAGCCGTGCTTGGAAGCCGGCACCGCGGCGCCGCCGACCCGGATGGCCTCGAGTTCGCGGACGCTCATCACGACGCGCGTGGCGACGCCGCCCGAAGGAATGAGCTCGACGAGCTCGGTCTTCAGGTCGAAGTTGCTGCTCTGCGTCGCGGTGCTGGTGGCTTCGCGCATGCGCTGCTCCCTTCGTCAGGCGGGACGGAACTCCCGCTGAAAAGCGAGTCTACGGTCCGGTACCGGCGCTGCTGAACGCTTTCCCGGCGGCAATTTGTCTCAGCTGGAATTCGGCCGCGACGGGTTTGTCTCAGCTGCTCGCCCCGGCGATTCCGGTTCGGGTTTCACGACTTTGCGCCTGCCGAACAGCTGCTCGACGAAATGTCCGCTGAACTCGCGCAGGATACGCGGCCGGGGCCGGTCGGCGGCGGCCGGGCGCGCCGCGGCTCCGGCGGACCGCAACCGCGCCGCCGCGGCTTCGGCCACCGCCCCGCCCCAGACGCGCGTCGTCGCGTCGGCGGTTTCGTCGCCGGCCAGTTCGCCGAGCGCCGTCCACAGCCCGGCGTTCGCCCAGTGGGTGAAGCGCCGATGAGCGGTTTGCCAAGAAACGCCGAACGTTTTCGGAAGGTCCCGCCACGCGCACCCGGTGGCGAGCACGTAGCAGATGGCCGCGAAGGTCGCTTCGTCCTGGATGCGCGGGGTTCCGCCGCCTTGCGGCCGGGCCGCCGGATCCGGCAGCAGCGGCTCGGCGAAGGGCCACAACGTCATCGGTGCGAGCCAGCTGAACCGGTCCATGCCCCCATCATGCGGCATCGGGCCCCGGTGCGGAACCCGGGAGTACCGTCCGTCTATTGTGGACATAGGGGTTTTGCCCGTATCCGCAGGCGGTTTCAGTGGTCCGAACCAGTTATCGCAGGCGATCCCGCACCGCGCCGGACGGGGATTGCGCCGGATGCCGCAGGCGGATTGGTCGGTTCCGGGTCTTGTCTCCACATATTCCGCACAATTCCTCGTTTTCGCGTAGAATGTTGTTCACCCGGTTGGTCGCTGCGCCGGTTTCGCCGGATCCATAGAGTTTGCAGGGCAGCTCTGGTCCAGTGGGGGAATCACCGCCAGCGGCTCCGAAACGCGGTGCGCACGCTGCCGCGCCGGGACGGACGGGTGCGGGTGAGCCCCGGACGCGCCGCGGGAGGCACCGAGCTGGTCAGCTGCGCGAACACCCCGAAACCGCAAGCCATTCCCTCGCTGCGCCCCGAGCACCACGCAGCCGAGCACGACCACGACCACCCGCGCCACCGTCCGCACCGGCCGGCGGCGCTTCGCGTGCCCGGACGATCGACGCCGCACCGGGCGGCCGTCGACCAGCCGGAATCCGTTCAGCGGGACTGCCGGTGAAATTCCTGCTCGACCGGCTCCCGCGCCACTGCGGCCCGGCCGGACGGCGGAGAGGACCACGTATCCCGAGGAAGAACCTTCCCGGAGGGCCGGAATGCACCGATTGCTCGAATCCCGCAGCACCACCCTGATCACCCAGCAGGAGGCCGAAACATTCGGAAACGACTGGCGCGCCGCGGCGTTCCGCGACGTCGAGTCCAGGCTCACCGACCGCGGTTTCCCTTGCGTCTTCTCGCGAAACGCGTTCCGCAAGCGGTTGCTGCTGTTCGCTTTCGCCGAGGACGCCGGGCCGGACGGCATCGCGAGACTCGGCTCCGCGCTCGCCGACTACGTCGAGCTTTCGGAGAACTGGAACGGCCACCTCGACACCGCGTACCCGTTGCTGATCGTGTTCTCGCCCGCGGCGGTCGCCGCGCGGTCGGTCGCCGAGTACCAGGCGTTCGGCTGGGAGGTGCTCCAGAGGCTGCACCACGTCGACCCCGCGCCGTGGCCGGAGAACGTCGGCACCGATCCCGGCGAAAGCTCGTGGTCCATGTGCTTCAACGGAATGCCGCTGTTTGTCAACATGAGCAACCCCGCGCACCAGGTCCGGCGCAGCCGCAACCTCGGCGGGCACTTCGTGCTCGTGGTCAACCCGCGCGAGCGGTTCGACGCGGTCGCGGGCGACACCCCGAGCGGCCGCAAGGTCCGCAGCAACATCCGGGCGAGGATCGACCGCTACGACGCCGCTCCGCGCGCCCGCCAGCTCGGCTCCTACGGCGTCGCCGGACTCGAATGGTGGCAGTACGGCCTGCCCGAGGAGGACGTCGACCGCACCGACACCTGCCCGTTTTCCTTCCGGGCAGCCGAAACCGCGCAGCCAGACGGGGCCGTGGCCCCTACCTGATCGGAGACAGGCGATGATGGAAGTGATCGTTTCCCAAGGCCGCATCGGCGACCGCGGCGCGGGAATGATCGAGGGCGCGGCCCGCACGGCGCGTGCGCTGGAGGAGCGGTACGGCCTCGAACCGCGTTTCGTCGGCACGCCCGCCGGTCCGGAGGACGACGACTGGACGGTCAGCCTCCCGGCGGCGGAGGAGACGCTTTTCGGTCTGGCACAAGCGGTTTCGGCGAGCGTCGCGGCGGGACGGCGCACGGTGCTGGCGGTCAACACCTGCTCGGCCAGCCTGGCGACGCTGCCGGCCGCGGTCCGGGCGTACCCGGACTGCGTGGTGCTGTGGATCGACGCGCACGGCGACTTCAACACGCCGGACACCACGGAATCGGGCTATCTCGGCGGAATGGCGCTGGCGGGCGCGTGCGGCCTGTGGGAAAGCGGGCACGGCGCCGGCGTCGACCCGAGCCGGGTCGTCCTCGTCGGCGCGCGCGACATCGACCCGCCCGAACGCGAGCTGCTGGACAAGGCGGGCGTGCGGATCATCGCCCCGGCGGACGTCACCGGGCAGCGGGTCGCGGCGGCAATCGGCGGCGCGCAGGTGTGGGTGCACATCGACTGGGACGTGCTCGAACCGGGCACGGTGCCCGCCGACTACCACGTCGCCGACGGCCTGCTGCCGGAGAAGATCCGCGAGATACTGGAAGCGATCCCGGCCGTCGACGTCCTCGGCATCGAACTGGCCGAGTTCGCCGCGACCGGCGACGAGAGCACCGACGCGCGCGCGACCGAGTCCATTATGGACATGATCGCCCCGGTGTTCGCGACCGCGGCGGTGCGATGAACCCGCGCACGACGGCCTTCGGAAGGCGGCACGGGTGAGCCTTTCGCTTCCGTTCACCAAAATGCACGGGTGCGGCAACGATTTCGTCGTACTCGACCTGCGGGACGCGCCAGCGCCGTCGCCGGAACTGTGCCGGGCGCTCGCCGACCGGCACACCGGCGTCGGCTGCGACCTGATCCTCGGGATCCGGCCGCCGCGCAGCGC
The DNA here is from genome assembly GCF_053611505.1 of Amycolatopsis sp. NPDC054798. Taxonomy (NCBI): domain Bacteria; kingdom Bacillati; phylum Actinomycetota; class Actinomycetes; order Pseudonocardiales; family Pseudonocardiaceae; genus Amycolatopsis; species Amycolatopsis sp. NPDC054798. The sequence goes on from NZ_JBSHAM010000033.1 coordinate 83,713, forward strand.
TTCCGCGGTCGCGGCGTTCGAGATCTGGACCGGAGAAGGCGAAAGCTCGATGCAGTGCGGCAACGGCGCCCGCTGCGTCGCCTCCTGGCTTGTGCAGGCCGGGCTGGCAAGTCCGCCGTCCTTCGAGATCGACAGCCCGAGCGGCACGCATCCGGTGCAGGTGCTGGGAGACGGCGTGTTCAGCATCGGGCTGACCGTGCCGCGGTTCGCTCCCGAGCAGATCCCGCTGTCCGGGTTCGCGAGCCGGGACGGCCGGTACGAGGCCGTGCTGGCGGACGGGACCCCCGTCCGCTTCGCCGCGGCCTCGACCGGCAACCCGCACGTGGTGCTCGAAGTCGACGACGCCGGCAGCGCCCCGGTGGCGCGGCTCGGCCCGGCCGTGCGGGCGCTGCCCGGACTGCCGCCGACGGTCAACGTCGGATTCGCCGAGGTCGTGGCGCGCGACCGGATCCGGCTGCGGGTCCACGAGTTCGGCGCGGGCGAAACGCTCGCCTGCGGCAGCGGCGCGTGCGCCGCGGCCGCGGTCCTGATCCGGGCCGGGCGGCTCGACCGGAACGTGGCGGTCGAGGTCCCCGGCGGCGAACTCCGGATCGGCTGGCCTGCCGAGGAGGAGCCGATCGTCCTGGCCGGCCCGGCCACGACTGTGTACGAAGGAGGTTTCCGTCATGCCGCTGTACTCCAGCATTCTTGACGCGATCGGCCGCACGCCGATCGTGCGGCTGAACCGGATGGCGCCCGAGCACGTCTCGGTGTACGTCAAGGTGGAGTCGTTCAACCCGGGCGGCTCGGTGAAGGACCGGCTGGCGCTGGCCATCGTCCTCGACGCCGAGGCGAGGGGAGAGCTCAAGCCCGGCGACACGATCGTGGAGTGCACGTCCGGCAACGTCGGCATCGCGCTGGCGATGGTGGCGGCCGCGCGCGGGTACCAGTTCGTCGCGGTGCTCGGCGACACGTACTCGGTGGAGCGGCGCAAGCTGATCCGCGCGTACGGCGGCAAGGTGCTGCTGTTCCCCGGCCACCTCGGCAGCCTCGGCGGCAACCGGATCGCCGACGAACTGGCCGAGAAGCACGGCTGGTTCCGCGCCCGGCAGTTCGAGAACCCGGCGAACCCCGCCTACCACCGGGAGACCACGGCCGCGGAGATCCTGTCCGATTTCGCCGGGAAACGGCTGGACACCTTCGTCACCGGATTCGGCACGAGCGGCACGATCACCGGCGTCGGGCAGATGCTCAAACTGGCCCGGCCCGGCGTGCGGACCGTCGTGCTGGAACCGGAAAAGGCGGCCGTGCTGGCCGGGCAGTCGTGGAATCTGCACCAGCTGCAGGGCCTGGCCCCGAACTTCGTTCCCGGCGTGATGGACCGCACGGTGATCGACGAGCTGGTGACGATCGACGACGAGCTGGCCAGGGACACCGCGCGCCGCCTCGCCGCCGAAGAGGGGATCTTCGCCGGGATGTCGGCGGGCGCGACCCTCGCCGCGGCGCTGCGCGAGGCGGAGAACTCGCCCGAGGGTGCGGTGCTGCTCGCGATGCTGCCGGACACCGGCGAACGGTATCTGTCCAGTTTCTGGTTCGAAGGGATCAGCGACGGCTCGGACGACGAATGGCTGGCCTCGCTCGGCGAGTGACGCGCGACGCTCGCACGACCACACGGGATAGCATGATGCACGAGTTCATTCCCCCGGCTACGCGGTTCGCCCGGCTGCCGGAGAGATTCGCCATGAAACGCGGCGGCGTGCTGCACGGCGCGCGCGTCGCCTACGAGACCTTCGGACAGCCCAGCGCGGCAGGCGACAACGTCGTGCTGCTGCTCACCGGGCTTTCGCCGAGCGCGCACGCCGCGTCCGGCCCGGAGGACCCCAGCCCCGGCTGGTGGGAGTCGATGGTGGGGCCGGGCAAGCCGATCGACACCGACGAATGGCACGTGATCTGCGTGAACTCGCTCGGCGGCTGCCAGGGGTCGACCGGGCCCGCCTCGCCCGACCCGGCGACCGGGAAACCGTACCGGCTCGGTTTTCCCGAACTGTCCATTGAGGACATCGCGGACGCCGCGGCGCACACGGTGCGGCAGCTGGGATTCGAGCGGCTGGCGTGCGTCATCGGCGCGTCGATGGGCGGGATGAGCGCGCTGGCGCTGCTCGCCCGGCATCCGGAGCTGGCGCGCAGCCACGTCAGCATTTCGGCGGCGGCGTATTCGCTGCCGTACTCGATCGCGATCCGTTCCCTGCAACGGGAAGCGATCCGGTCGGATCCACTGTGGAACGACGGGTGCTACGTTCCGGAGCGCTATCCCGAACGCGGCATGCTGACCGCGCGCAAGATCGGCATGACCACCTACCGGTCGGCGCGGGAATGGGAACGCCGGTTCGGCCGCGAGAGATCCGGGCCAGGGGACGTCGCGTTCGGACCCGAGTTCGCCGTCGAGTTCTATCTGGACCATCACGCGCGCCGGTTCGTGCGCCGGTTCGATCCCAACAGCTACCTCTACCTCAGCCGCAGCATGGACTGGTTCGACCTCGGCGATCTGTGCGGTGGGGCCGCCGCCGAGGCGCTGGCGCGGCTGGGGGTCGACCAGGCGCTCGTGATCGGCACGGAGACGGACATCCTGTTCCCGCTGCACCAGCAGCGGGAGATCGCCGACGGGCTGCGGGCCGGGGGCGCGGACGTGGAATTCCTCGCGCTGGAGTCCGATCTCGGCCACGACGCGTTCCTGGCGGACCTCGACAGTTTCGGGCCGCCGGTGGCGAAGTTCCTGTCCACGCTGTGACCGCCGGAGAAGAGCAAGAGAGCGAGACCGATTTGGAGAACACCATCGCCCTGGTCACCGGGGCCAACCGCGGCATCGGGTTCGAGATCGTGCGCCAGCTCGCCGAACGCGGCGTCCGCGTGGTGCTCAGCGGGCGCGACGAAGCCGCGGTCGAAACGGCCGCGGCGGGATTGCGCGAAGCGGGTCTCGCCGTCGAGGGGCTTCAGCTCGACGTGACCGACCCGAAGAGCATCGCCGCCGCGGCGGCGGCGCTGGAAAACCGGTACGGACGGCTCGACATCCTGGTCAACAACGCGGCCGTGCGGATCGAGAAATACGGGAAGCGGCCGTCCGAGCAGACGCTGCCCGAATGGCGGGAAACCTTCGACACCAACCTGTTCGGCATGGTCGAGACGACGCTGGCGATGCTGCCGCTGATCCGCAAGTCGGCCGCCGGGCGGATCGTGAACGTGTCGAGCCTGCTCGGTTCGCTGACCCTGCACAGCGATCCGGAGTCCTACACCTACAGCGACACCTTCAAGGCGCTTCCGGCCTACAGCGCCACGAAAAGCGCGGTGAACTCGTGGACCGTGCACCTGGCCTACGAGCTGCGGGACACGCCGATCAAGGTCAACTCGGCGCACCCCGGCTACACCAAAACAGGGATGAACGACGGGGCGGGCGACCTCGAACCGCCGGACGGTGCCGTGACCAGCGTCGAACTCGCGCTGCTCGACGAGAACGGCCCGAGCGGCAGCTACGTGCACGCCGGGAAAGTCCTGCCGTGGTGACCCGCACCGCTCCGATCGGGGGAACTGCTCGATGACCGCCGTCGCTCTCGTCACCGACCGCGTCAGCCTGCCCATCGACTACGACATGCCGCTGCTGCGCGAGGCCTGCGCGAAAATCGGTCTGGACACCGAGGTCTGCCAGTGGGAGGACACCGGCGTCGACTGGTCCCGGTTCGACGCGGTCGTGCTCCGCTCGCCGTGGAACTACGTGGACCAGCTGCCGGATTTCCTGGCCTGGTGCGAACGGGTCGAGGAGGCGACGCTCCTGCTGAACCCGCTCGCGGTGGCCCGGTGGGCGCTGGACAAATCCTATCTGGCGGACCTGGCCGCGCTCGGCGTCCCGGTCGTCCCGAGCCGGTTCGCCTCCCCCGGGGACGACCCGGACCTCGTGGTGCGGGAGGTGCTGGCCGAACACCGGGACGCGACGGAAATCGTCGTGAAACCGGGAATAGGCGCTTATTCGCGCAATGTCCGGAGATTCACCCGGCCGGCGGCGGCCGAGGCCGCCGAGCATCTGGAGAAGCTGTTCGGCGAAGGCGGGCACGCCCTCGTCCAGCCGTATTTCGAGTCGGTCGACCGGGACGGCGAAACGAACCTGATCTATTTCGACCGGCAGTACAGCCACGCGATCCGCAAGGCCGCGATGCTGATGCCGGACGGAACCGTGCACGTCCCGACCCTCGATTTCCGCAAACCGCGCGTCGCCGACGAGGACGAACGCGCGGTCGCCTCGGCCGCCCTCGACGCCGCCGCGAGCCATCTGGGCCTGGACCGGCCGCTGCTGTACGGCCGCGTCGACCTGGTCCGCGACGACCGGGGACAGCCGAGGGTGCTGGAACTCGACATCTGCGAACCGTCGCTCAACCTGCCCTTCGGCGACGGCAGCGCGCTGCGGTTCGCCACCGTTCTCGCCGAGCGGGTCGGAGCCTGACCCCCGTTCGGCCTCGTGCCACAGTGACGAAAGGATTGTGTGACGTGCGTGTTCTTGGCTACCTGGACGGTTCCGTAGCCGACCCGGACGACCCGCGGATCAAGGTCGCCGACCTCGGGCTGCTCCGCGGCGACGGAGTGTTCGAGACGGTCCTGATCGAGGACGGCGAACCGCGGGAACTGGACCTGCACCTGGACCGGCTCGCCCGGTCGGCACGGATGATGGAACTGCCCGAACCGGACGACGCGCAGTGGGAGCGCGCCATCCGCGCGGTCGTCGAAGCCTGGCCCGACGACAGCGAAATCGCGATGAAGCTCATCTACACCAGGGGATTGGACGGCGAACCCGACTCCCCGCCGACGGCGTTCGCCCTCGGGCTCGAGATCAGCCCGAAGATGATGCGCGAACGCACCGAGGGGATCGCCGCGATCACCCTGGAACGCGGCATCGAACCGGGCCTCGCCGAACGCGCGCCGTGGCTGCTGCTGGGTGCGAAGACGCTGTCCTACGCGGTCAACATGGCCGCGCTGCGCGAGGCGAACCGCCGCGGCGCGTCGGACGTCATTTTCACCGCGACCGACGGTTCGGTGCTGGAAGGACCGACGGTGTCGGTGATGATGGTCCGCGATCGGACGCTGTACACGCCGCCGCCGATCATCGGCATCCTGCCCGGGACGACGCAGGCCGCGGTGTACCGGGGAGCCGAACGAGCCGGGTTCACCGCGAAGATCGAAACGCTGACCGCGGACGACCTTTTCTCCGGGGACGGCGTTTTCGTCGCGTCGTCGGTGCGCAAACTGACCCGCGTGCACACCCTGGACGGCAAGGAACTGCCCGACTCGACCGAATTGCACCGGGAATTGAGCGCGGCCTACGAATCCGTGTACCGGTAAGGATGTTGCCGTCCCGGCGCGGGACCGGGCAAGATCGGAACCGACGATTCCGCCCGCCCGGCTCCTCGTGATTCCCGGAGCCGGGAGGGCGGGCTGGGCAGGAATATTCCGGCCAGCCGGACGCTGCGCCGCGTCGGGGCGGTTTCGCCCTTGGCGGCAGCGGTGGCCGGTTCGCGCGGGGAGAGGATCCGATGATCGAGGACCCGGTTCTGGCGGTTGCTTCCGGGGTGCCGGGGGTTCCTCGGTGCTGAGGCCGTCTCGTGAGCGTTCGCCTCGTTTCGGTGGCTTGCGGGTGCGGGACGTCGCTGCGTTCCGGTCCGGTCGAGGTCGCCGTTTCGCGAACCGTTTCCCGCTTGCCGAGGGCTTTCGGCTTGGGAGCCGTCGCATGAGCGCCCGCGTGGCTTCCGAGCGCGGGACGCGGCCGTGTCCCGCACCGGTCCCGCGCCCGGTTTCCCCCACCCCCGCACTTCCCGTCGCGGAGGCCGCCGCATGACCGCCCGGCCCGCCCCCGCGCCCCCGGAACGCGGGACCCCGCTGCGCCCCGGGCTGATCCTGATCGGCGTCCTGCTGATCGCCACGAACCTGCGGGCCGCGATCACCACCCTCGGCCCCATCCTCGGCCTAGTCCAAACCGACCAGGGCCTTTCCTCCGTGGCGGCGTCCGTCCTGGTCAGCGTGCCGCTCATCGCCTTCGCGGTGTGCTCGCCGATCGCGCCGAAGGTCGCCGCGAAACTCGGGCTCGAGCGGGCGCTCGGCGCGGCGGTGCTGCTGCTCGCGATCGGGATCCTGCTGCGCTCCACGCCGCCGCAGCTGCTGCTGTGGACCGGGACCGTGCTGCTCGGGGTCGCCATCGCGATCCTGAACGTCCTGCTCCCGGCGCTCGTCAAACGCGATTTCCCCACCCGCATCGGGCCGATCACCGGCACCTACACCGCGGTCCAGTCCGGCGTCGCCGCGATCGCCGCCGGGATCGCGGTCCCGCTGGCCGGGCAGCAGGCCGGGGGGTGGCGGTTGTCGCTGGGCGTCTGGGCCGGGCTCGCGCTCGTGGCGCTCGGGGTTTTCCTGCCGCAGCTGCGCCGATCCGCCGCCGCACCGGCGCTCGCGCGCACGACCGGCGCCGCTCGGCCCTGGACGAACGCACTGGCCTGGCAGGTCACCCTTTTCATGGGCCTGCAGTCGCTGGCCTTCTACGTGCTGGTGACCTGGCTGTCCTCGATCGAGCACGCCGCGGGCATCAGCTCGGTGACCGCCGGGTTCCACCAGCTGCTGTTCAACCTGTCCGGCCTGGCAGGCAGCCTGGTCTGCTCCGCGCTCATCCACCGGCTGCCCGACCAGCGCGCGGTCGCGATCACCGGATCGCTGCTGCTGACAGCCGCGCTGACCGGACTCCTGGCGGCACCGGGAATCGCGGTGCTCTGGGCCGTTCTCGCCGGGTTCGCGGGCGGGATCACGCTGGCGCTGTCGCTGTCCCTGTTCGGCTTGCGCACCAAGGACTATTCCGACGCGGGCGCGCTGTCCGGAATGGCCCAGTCCGCGGGCTACACCCTCGCCGCGCTCGGCCCGATCGCCATCGGCGCGATCCACGACGCCACCTCGTCCTGGACGCCCGCACTCGGCGTGCTGATCGCGCTCGCGCTGACCCAGACGGTGTTCGGCGCTCTCGCCTCAAGGCCGAAAACGATCGCCTGACCGTCCGCGGGGCTCTTCGGCCGGGCGCGGTCGGTCGCCGGGGTGGACAATAAGGACATGATCAACGTCCTCGTCGCGCACGCGGGCAAGCACGGCGGCACCCGCGAGATCGCCGAAGTCGTCGGCGAGGAACTGCGCGCCGCCGGGTTCGCCGTCGACGTGCGCGACGCGGGCGAGATCGACAGCGTCACGGAGTACGCCGCAGTGGTGGTCGGCAGCGCGCTTTACTACGCGCGGTGGCGGCCCGAAGCGGTACGCCTCCTGGAGCGCCACACCGAAGCGCTGCGGGCGCGTCCGGTCTGGTTGTTCCACAGTGGACCGTGTGGCCCCGGCGCGCGCCTGACCCGGGTAAGCCTGCCCGCGCGCGTGACGCTCCTGGCCGCCGCGATCGACGCCGGCCGCACCGAAACCTTCGGCGGCCGCCTCGACCCGGCGCTCGCGGACGGCGTGCTGGAGAAGCTGATGGCGAGGGGCAGCCGGGTCGGGGATTTCCGCGACTGGGAGCGGATCCGGGCTTGGGCGCGGGACATCGGGCGGCGGGTGCACTCCCGGGTGGCGATTTGAGCCGGGGCGGGGCCTGGCCGCTGTGAGGTGGGCGAGGTTGCGTTGAGTCCCGGTGCCTCGCCGCCGCACCAGGTGCAGGCTAAGCCGGGGACCGAAAAAAGCCAGGGGCAAGGGATAGCGCAAGCTCGGCGCCGACCAGTGAATTCGTTCCTCGCGCATGGCTCGGCTGGAGGATGGACGCGTTCGGCTATTTCCCGTGGTCCCGGTTCATCGCGGTCGTCGTGCTGACCTCGCCGGGCAAGGAGGCGAAGTCCAACCGCTTCGGCGGGGAAGGCTCGACGGCCGCGTCCGGTGGAACGTCCGGCTGATCCGTCCCGTCCGCGCTCGGGTGCCTTGCCGTCGAACGATCGGCGATATATCGTGGGCATATCGGCGATCGTTCGATGATGGAGGAGGACCACATGACGAGGACAGCAGGCGGGGGACATCTGTTCCGCGGTTTCGGCGGCCCGGAACGCTCCGGCGGGTGTGGGATGCCGTTCGGATTCGGCCGTCCTGGACCGGTTTGGCCTGGTGACGGGGGTCGAGGGGGTCAGTTCGGCGCGCCGGGTGCGCAGCGCGGCGGGCCGGGCGAGAGGAGGGGGCGACATCCGGGCGGGCCGGGGGAAGGGCATGGGTGGCCCTGGGGTGGAGGGCCGGACGAGCATGATGACTGGCCAGGCGACCGGGGGGAGCACCCGGGCCACCCAGGCGGGCACTTCGGTCGCCCGAGCGAGCACTCCGGTGACTTGGGTGGGCACTTCGGCGACTCGGCCGAGCACCTCGGTCGCCCGGGCGGGCACTCCGGTGTCTTGGGCGGGCACTTCGGCCACCCGGGTGAGCACTTCGGTCACTTCGGCGAGCACCCGGGCCACCCGGGTGACGAGCAAGCCTGGGACGACACAGTCTTCGAAGCCCGCGGAGGCTTCCCGCCGGGGCCGCCCCGCCCGCCCGGGCCTCCCGGACCGCCGCATCAGCCGGGCTTCCCGGGTTTCCCTGGCTTCCCCGGGTTTCCCGGCGGGCCGGGCGGTCCCGGGGGCCCAGCAGGCTTCTTCGGCGGCCCACCGCGCGGCGGCCGGGGCCCGGCACGGCCTGTGCGTCCGGCGGTCCTCGCCTTGCTGGCCGAGGAACCCCGCCACGGCTACCAGCTGATGCAGGAGATCCGCCGCCGCACGAACGACGAGTGGCGGCCCAGTCCGGGGTCCATCTACCCGATTTTGCAGCAGCTCGAGGACGAAGGCCTCGTCCGCACCGCGGAGGAGGGCGGCCGTCGCGTCGCGCATCTCACCGAGGCCGGGCGGGAGCACGTCGCCGGGCGCGAGGAGGAGTTCGCCGCGCTCTGGGAGTCTCCGGCGCGCGACGAAGAGCCGGGCGCTGACCGGTTCGCGGCGCTGTATCAGCAGATCGGCGAGCTGGCCGGAGCCGCGGCACAGGTCGCGCACGCCGGCAGCGAGGCGCAGTTCGCGGAGGCGCGCAAGGTGCTGCGCGAAACTCGCCGCCGGTTGTACGCGTTGCTCGCGGACGACGACTCCGAAGAATAGAAAATCCGCCGGTGGATGGGTCCACAAAGGACTCGTCCACTGGCGGCCACCTCGGGGTACAACCGGAGGTGGTCCAAGCGCGCGTGTCGGTTGTTGGACGGCGGCTCGGTGCGGCGGGTCCAATGCGGCCATGTCATCGTTTGTCCACCTGCACGTCCACACCGAGTACTCCATGCTGGACGGTGCGGCGAAGATCGGTCCTTTGTTTGCGGAGGCGGCCCGGTTGGGCATGCCCGC
>NZ_JBSHAM010000034.1:0-59922 GCF_053611505.1 Amycolatopsis sp. NPDC054798
CGCCCGGAACCATCGCCTAACCTCCGGGCAAGGTCCGTGAAGGGCTACTTGAGGGACTCAGATTCCCTCAAGGAGCCCTTCACGGACGGCTGGCTCAGGTGAGCAGCTGGCCGCCGTCCACCGGAAGGCTCGTGCCGGTGATGTGGGCGGCGGCTGGGCTCGCCAGGAATACCACTGCGGCGGCGACGTCTTCGACGGAGGCCATCCGGCCGTCCGGGATCCGGGCGACCCAGGCGTCGTGTGCGGGCGAACCCGGCGGCATCGCGGCGGCGAGCATCGGCGTGGCGACCGGGCCGGGGGCGACGGCGTTCACCCGGATCTGGTGTTCGGCCAGTTCGATCGCGGCCCAACGAGTGAGGGCGTCGACCGCTGCCTTGCTGCTTTCGTAGCCGCCCATTCCCGGCGTCGGCTGGCGTCCGCCGATCGAGGACAGGTTCACCACGACACCCGGCTCACTGTGTCCAGCCGTCCGGCGGGCGACCATCCGGCGTGCGACCAGTTGCGTCATCAGGAAAGTGCCGTGCACGTTGGTCGAGAGAATGCGCAGCAGATCCGCGCCGGGCAGGTCCAGCAGCCGGCCGTGGACGCTGAGCAGACCGGCGTTGTTGACCAGGACGTCGACCGGGCCGATCTCGTCGAGCGCCGCGGAAATCGCGGCCTCGTCGGTGATGTCGAGCCGGATTCCGCGTCCGCCAACGGATTTGGCGGCTTCTTCGGCGCCGTCGAGGTCGGCGAGCACGACCGCGTCGCCGGCTTGGGCGAAGGCGGAGCCGATCGCGCGGCCGATTCCGCCGGCACCTCCGGTGATCAGCACGGTACGGGCAGCGGGCATCGTCGTTTCCTTTCGCCGGGAGCGGGGTACGCGGGCTTATAGTATACAAGCGTAGAAAATAAATCCCTTGAATCGCAGGAGGAATCGTGGCGACGGATCGACCTGGACTGGGCCCGGCGTTCCCACACGTGCCGGCGTTGTCGCTCGGCTCGTGGAACACCTGGGACCGGATGGAGTTCGGTGAGGCGGTAGCGCTGATCGCTCGCGCGGCTGAACTGGGACACGCCTTCTTCGACGTCGCGCACTACGACATGGGCCCGCACGCCGAGGGTTCGGAGACCGACCGGATCTTCGGCCGCGCGGTGCGCGAGGCGGGGCTTGCCCGCGAGGATTGGCTCTACTGCGGGAAACTCTGGCTGTGGGACTACCCGAAGGTCGGTTTCGCTCAGCAGATGAACACCTCGCTGGACCGCGTCGGCGTCGAAGCGGCCGATCTGGTCGTGGTGGGCGACTACTTCGGCGAAGTGGATCTCGAGCGAGTCGTCGCGGAGGTCGCCGAGCAGATCGAAGCTGGCCGGTTCCGCGCGTGGGGCGTGAACAATTGGCGGATTGACGATCTCCGCACGGCTTTTGACATCGCGCGCAAACGTGATCTGCCGCCGCCGGTTTTCGCGCAGCTCAAGTACGGGCTGGCGCGCCGGTCGATGGCGGAAGGCGAGTTTTACGCGCCGCTCTTCGCATCCGGGCAGCTCACACTGCAGGCGTCGGACATTTTCGAAGGCGGGCTGCTGGTCGGGAATGTGAAGCCGAATCGCAAAATCGGGGCGGACGTCGGCGGCATCCGGGAGAAGATCGCCGCCGCCTGGCCGACGGTGCAGAAGATCGCCGACGAGCTGGAGGCGACGCCCGCGCAGCTGGGAATTGCCTTCTGCCTGGCCAATCCCGCGACCGCGACCGTCCTCGTGGGCGTATCGCGGCAGGCGCAGCTGGAGGACAACGCGGGCGCGCTCGCCGTGCTGGAGCGCGTCGGCGCGGACCGGATCCGCGAGCTGACCAAGCAGTTGTGGCTCGATCGCGAGGTCGCCGCCGACGGAACCTGGTGAAGGGGCTGGTGTTTTTTGTCGACGTGCGTAGACTAAAGCTCCCCGGGGTGCCCGGAGGGGCACCCCCGACGCCGTGAGGAGCCGCCACATGACGAAACCAGCGCCGGACCGCATCGTCGACATCGCCATCGGGTACATGGGCGCGAAGCAGTTGTTCGCCGCCTCGCGGATCGGACTGTTCCGCGCGCTCGCCGACGGTCCGCGCACGGCTCCGGAACTCGCCGCCGCCACCGGCACCGGCGAGCAGCTGACCCGGATTCTCGCCGACGCGATGAACGCGCGCGGCCTGCTGGAGCGCACCGAAGGCCGCTACGAGCTGGCCGAGGACGCACGGGAGTACTTGGGAGGGGACGGCGCTACGGATCTGGCGCCGTTCCTGACCTTCCTCAACGAAATCAGCTACGGCCACTGGCTCCAGTTCGACACCACAGTGGACAGTGGCAAACCGGGCGACCTGCAGATGGACGAGGGCCGCTGGGCGACGTTCATGGCGGGCGTGATGCGCTACAACTCGCTGCACGCGTCGATGCTCGCGCGCGCGTTCGATTTCTCGCCCTACCGCAGCTTGCTCGATCTGGGCGGATTGTCGCCGGAATTCGCGATCGGCGCGCTGCGGGCGAATCCCGCACTGGCCGCCCGCTTCGTTTTCGCGCCGGAGTCCACGCAAGGGATCACCGACGCGGTGAATGCGGCCGGCTTCGCGGATCGCACGAGCATCGACCCCGCGCCGACCGATTCCGCCGAACCGGGCGGAGAGCACGATCTGGTGATGGTGAACCACGTCGTGCACCGGTTCACCGCGGAGCAGAACCGGAAAATCCTGGCCAATGCCCGCGCGGCCGCGGCGGACGGCGGAACGTTGCTGCTGCTGGACTTCTTCCTCGACGACGACGAACGGCAGCGGCCGATCGACGCGCTGCACGCGGGGGAGTACTTCGTGATCGACGGAACCGTCGTCTATCCGGAGGCGGAAGTCCGCGAATGGCTGGACGGTGCAGGATGGCGCGTATGCGATGTTCTCGCGCTGCCCGGAAGCCCGCGCGTTCTGGTCGCCGACGCCGTCTGAAAACGGCGGCCGGGCCGGGAGATGCTGTGCCGATAGCTGCCGACCCGACCGCAGTCGCGCCGAATGGCTTCGTGGCAACGGTTAGTGCCGCGCGGGGGCGGCCTGCTTTCGGCCGGATTGGTAACGAACGCATCCGGCCCGTTGATTTTTTAGCCGACAATCGTAGACTATCCCGCACCACGGCGAGCCGGGCCGCATTCGAAGGCCCGCCGTTGCGGGCGGGGCGCCGAGCGATCCCGCCGGCGGTCCAGCACCCTGAGAGAGGGACTCAATGACGAGGACAAGGACAGCGGCGTTGTTCGCGGCGGCCGCCGCGGCGCTGCTCGCGATCGCCGGATGCACCGGCTCGGGCGCCGCCGGGGCGGGCGCGGGCACCGACGAGCTGAAGGCGGGCGTGTTCCTCGACGTGACGTCGTGGGACCCGGCCAACGCCGACATCGGCTTCGACGGCCCGTACCTGTCGGCGGTCTACGACCCGCTGGTCGCCTTGGACAAGGACGCCAAGCCGATCCCCGCGCTCGCGAAGTCGTGGGACTGGTCGGCCGACCGGCTGAGCCTGACGATGCACCTGCGCGACGACGTCGCGTTCGACGACGGACAGAAGTTCGACGCCGCCGCGGCGGTCGAGAACCTGAACCACCTCAAGGCGGGCGCCCGGTCCGGCCAGGCCTACATCGACGTGAAGAGCGTCGAGGCGAAGGACTCCTCGACCGTCGTGCTCCATCTGTCCGAACGCGACGACGCGCTGCTGTACTTCATGGGTCTCGGGCGCAGCTGGATGGCCTCGCCCAAGGCGATCAAGGCGAAGTCGCTCGCCAACGGCCCGGACGGTTCCGGCCCGTACACCTTCGACAAGGCGTCCTCGCAGCCGCAGTCGCAGTACGTGTTCAAGAAGCGGGCGAAGCACTGGGACAGCGCCACCTATCCGTTCCCGACCGTGCGGCTGTTCCCGATCACCGACCAGGCCGCCAGTTTCAACGCGATGCTGTCCGGTCAGCTGAACGTCCAATTCGCCAACGCGGCGAACCTGCCGAAGGCACAGCAGAACGGCTGGAACGTCGCGAAGAAGCCCGCTTCGTGGGTCGGCGTCCAGTTCGCCGACCGCACCGGCAGCCAGGTGAAGGCGCTCGGCGACCAGCGCGTGCGGCAGGCGATCTCCTACGCCTTCGACGCGGCCGGGATCCTCAAGGCGGTCGGCAACGACGCCGGCACGGTCACCGACCAGCTGTGGCCGAGCGGCAGCCAGGTGTACGACCCGGCGGGCAACGGCAAGTACAAGACCGACATCGCCAAGGCCAAGCAGCTGCTCGCCGAGGCGGGCTACCCGGGCGGATTCAGCCTGAAGATGCCGATGTCCACGATCTTCCAGGCGTGGCAGCCCGCCGCCGAGCAGACGTTCGGGCAGCTGGGCATCAAGGTCGACTGGCAGAACATGTCGATGCCGGACTACCAGAAGAACGCGCCGACGTACCCGATGTTCCTCGCGGTGATCGCGATGGACGGCAACGACATGGCCACGCTGACCGACCAGGTCACCTCGTCGCAGTGGTACAACCCGAAACCGTCGGTGGACGCCTTCCCGGAGGTGAAGGCGCTCGTGCAGCAGGCGGAACAGGCCGAGCCGGGCCCGGCGCAGACCGCGGCGCTCAAACAGCTCAACACGAAGCTCGTGGACCTCGCCTGGTGGAACGTCTGGTACCAGGCCGACAACCTCTACTTCAGCGTCAAGGGCATCACCGTCACGCCGATCACCGGCATGATGTTCCCGACGCTGCGGTTCATCCAGCGCGGCTGACGCGCCCGTCGTCCCCGGGTCCGTCCTGTCCGGACGGGCCCGGGGGAGGAGCCGAACGACATGCTCACATTCATCGTCAAACGCCTGGTGTCCGGGATCCTGCTGCTCGTGCTCGTCACGAGCGGCACGTTCTTCCTGGCGCACACGGCGGTGGGGGACCCGACCGCCGGGCTGCTCGGCAACAGCGCGACCCCCGCGCAGCAGGCGGCGCTGCGCGCCCAGATCGGGTACGACCGGCCGCTGCTCGTGCAGTTCTGGGACTGGCTGTCGCACGCGGCCACCGGCGATTTCGGGACTTCCTGGCGGAATTTCCAGCCGGTCGGCGAACAGATCGCGCTGCGCGTGCCGGTGACGCTGTCGGTCGTCGTCGCCGCGACTCTGCTCGCCGCGATCCTGGGCGTGCTCGTCGGGGTCGTCTGCGGACTCCGTCCCGGCGGCGTCGTCGACCGCGTGCTGAAGCTCGCGTCGGTGGTGCTGTTCGCGCTGCCCGGGTTCTGGGTCAGCCTGGTGCTGGTGACCTGGTTCGCGATCCAGCTGCAGTGGTTCCCCGCGGTGGGCTACGTGTCGCCGGACCAGTCGGTCGCCGGCTGGCTCCGGTCGATCGCGCTGCCGTCGATCTCGCTGTCGCTCGGCGCGATCGTGATGATCGCCGAACAGCTGCGCAACGGCTTCCTCCAGGTCGCCAATCAGGACTTCGTCCGCACGCTGCGGGCGCGCGGCCTGTCGTCGCGCCGCGTCACGACGCACGTGCTGCGCAACGCTTCGCCCTCCGCGCTGACCGTGCTGGCGCTGATGTTCGTCGGGCTGCTCGGCGGTGCGGTGGTGGTGGAGATCGTGTTCAACCTGCCGGGGATCGGCAGCCTGACGCAGTCGGCGTCGCAGATCGGGGACATCCCGGTGCTGCTCGGCCTGACCGCGGTGACCGTCGTGTTCGTCGTGATCGTCAACTTCCTGCTCGACCTCGTGCTCGGGTGGGTCAACCCGAAGGTGCGCGACCGATGACCGCTGCCCCGTTCCCCGCCACGCTCGCCCCGGTGAAGCGGATTTCCTTGCTGCGCCGGTACTTCCGCCGTCCGGTCGGCGTCGTCGCGCTGGTCGTGTTCGCGCTGGTCGTGCTGGCCGCGGTGTTCGCGCCGTGGCTGGCCCCCTACGACCCGAACCACGTCGACTTCGCGCTCACCCACGCCGAACCCGGCAACGGGCACCTGCTCGGCGGCGACTCGGCCGGACGCGACATCCTCAGCAGGCTGCTCTACGGCGCGCGGACCACGCTGTACGGCGGCGTGATCACCTGCGTGACCGGGATCGTGCTCGGCGTCCCGACCGGCGTGGTCGCCGGCTACCTCGGCGGCGCGACCGACCGGATCTGCTCCTGGATCAGCGACGCTCTGCAGTCGGTGCCCGGCATGATCGTCCTGCTGGTCGTCGCGGCAGGCACCGGCCAGGACTTCACCGTGCTGATGATCGCGCTCGGCGTTTTCCTCTCGCCCGGCTACTACCGGATCACCCGCGCCCGCGCGCTGATGGTGCGCCGGGAGCCCTACATCGACGCCGCGCGCGTGGCCGGGGTCGGCACGCTGCGGATCCTGCGCACCCACCTGCTGCGCGCGGTGTACGCGCCGATCATCGTGCAGACCGCGCTCACCGCCGGGCTCGCCATCGGCATGCAGGCCGGTCTGCAGTTCCTCGGCATCGGCTCGGCGTCGACGCCCAGCTGGGGCCAGGCGATGAACGACGGCTTCGTGAACATGCTGACCTACCCGCTGATCCTGCTGTGGCCGTCGATCGCGCTGGGCGTGACCATCGCCGCGCTGGCGTTCATCGGCTCGACGCTCGCCGACCTGGTCAGCGTCCGCGCCGAACAGCCGACCCGCCGACGCCGCGCTCGGGTGCGGGAAGCGCTCGAGGCTCCTGCACCGGATGCGCTGGGCGGGGGTGCGGCTTCGGGCTCGCACGAGCACGCGGCGGCGGATTGCGCGCTGCGGATCGAAAACCTGCGCGTCGGCTACGCGACCGACAAGGGCGTCAAGGAGGTCGTGCGCGGGGTGTCGCTGGACGCGGCTCCGGGCGAAGTGCTCGGGATCGTCGGCGAATCCGGGTCCGGTAAGACGCAGACGGTGTTCTCGGTGCTGAACCTGCTGCCTCCTGGCGGCACCGCGGTCGCGGACGGCATCTGGGTCGGCGGACGCGAGGCCGGGAACGCGGCGGAGCGGGCGAAACTGCTCGGCCGCGAGATCGGGTACGTGCCGCAGGAGCCGATGACGAACCTCGACCCGTGCTACTTGATCGGGCACCAGCTCGTCGAGCCGCTGCGCCGCGTGCACGGGCTGGACAAGGCCGCGGCGAAGAAACGGGCACGCGAGGTTCTGGAGCGCGTCGGCCTCACCGATCCGGACCGCGTGATGGCGAGTTATCCGCACCAGATTTCCGGCGGCATGGCGCAGCGCGTGCTGATCGCCGGCGCGGTGGCCGGACGGCCGTCGCTGCTGGTCGCCGACGAGCCGACGACCGCGCTGGACGTGACCGTGCAGGCCGAGGTGCTGGAGCTGCTGCGCGAACTGCAGGCCGAGTACGGGATGGCGCTGGTGATCGTCACGCACAACTTCGGCGTCGTGGCCGACATCTGCGACCGCGTCGTGGTGATGAAGGACGGCCGGATCGTGGAAACCGGCCCGGTGGAACAGATCTTCCGTTCGCCGCGGGACCCCTACACGGCCGAGCTGATCAGCGCTTCGCTGGACGACACCGAAGGACGGGACGAGTTGGACGAAGCCTGGGAACGGCGCGGCCTTGCCCACGCGACCGGAGAGGAGGCCGGGCGATGACCGCCGCCGCGCCGCTGCTC
Organism: Amycolatopsis sp. NPDC054798; assembly: GCF_053611505.1. NCBI lineage: Bacteria > Bacillati > Actinomycetota > Actinomycetes > Pseudonocardiales > Pseudonocardiaceae > Amycolatopsis > Amycolatopsis sp. NPDC054798. The sequence goes on from NZ_JBSHAM010000034.1 coordinate 7,582, forward strand.
GCGATCGAGGACCTGGTGGTCGACTACCGGCTCAGCCGCCGGGTGCGATTCCGGGCCCTGAAAGGGATTTCGCTCGACGTGCGGCCGGGCGAATGCGTCGGCCTGGTCGGGGAAAGCGGGTCGGGAAAGTCCACTTTGGGCAAAGCCGTGCTGGGCCTCGCCGCGCCGGAGTCCGGCCGGATCACCTTCGACGGCGAGGACATCACCCACGCGCGGGGCGCGACCCGGCGGCGGCTGGCCAGCGACATCCAGGTGGTGTTCCAGGATCCGTACGGTTCGCTGGACCCGACGATGACCGTCGGCGAAGTCCTCGCGGAGCCGTTGGTAGTGGCGGGGACTTCGCGGGCTGACGCCCGGACCGTGGTCGCCGACATGCTCGATCGGGTGCGCCTGCCCGCCGACGCGGTGCACCGCTACCCGGGCGAATTCTCCGGCGGCCAGCGGCAGCGCATCGCGATCGCGCGGGCGCTGGTCCGCCGGCCGCGGCTGATCGTGTGCGACGAGCCGGTGAGCGCGCTCGACCTGACCACCCAGGCGACGATCCTCGACCTGTTCCTGGAATTGCAGCGGGAGACGGGCGTGTCTTACCTGTTCGTGTCGCACGACCTGGGTGTGGTGCACCGGATCTGCCATCGGGTTTCCGTGCTGTACCAGGGAGAGATCGTGGAATCCGGCCCGACGTCGACCGTTACGCGCACGCCGGAACACCCGTACACGCAGCGGCTCCTGCTGGCGGCGCCGGTGGCGGACCCGGCCCGGCAGGCGGAACGCCGGGCCGCCCGGCTCGGGCTCGGGTGACGATTCCGGGGTCCGCCGCCCCGAATCGGCGCCCGCAGGGTCACCTCCGCCGCGCGAGAATACGAGTTAGAGTCTGTAGCCATGCCTAAGGTCATCGATCATGATCAGCGACGACGGGAGATCGTCGAGGTCGCCAAGAAGCTGATCATCGAAGGCGGGTTCGAAGCCGCCACGATGCGCAGCATCGTCACCGCGGCCGGATTCGCGAACGGTGCCCTCAAGCACTACTTCCCGAGCAAGGACAGCATCATCGCGGCGACGTTCGAAAGCGTGCTGCAAGAGACCTCGCAACGGATGTCCGAACTCGACCCCGCGCTCGGCCCGATGGAGTCGCTGCGCGGGTTCGTCGAGGCGGCGATTCCGTTCGACGAGCACCAGATCGCGTCGGCGCGGGTGCTGCTCGTGCTGTGGGAGCACTCGGTCGCGAACCCGGATCTCGCCCGGCAGTACCGGGATCTGCTGACCAGCTGGCGCGCGGAGCTGACCACGCGGATCGCGGCTGCCCGGGGGAGAGGGGAGGATCCCGGCGCGCCCGCGATCACGGTGCTGGCGGACGAAATCGTCGCGGTGTCCATCGGAGCCAACGTGACCAGTCTGATGCATCCGGTGGGGAAGGTCGCCGGGCGGTACCGCGCCTACATCGACGGACTGATGGCCAGGGTCGCTCTCTGAACCCGCGCCCAGGGCGCAGGGCACGGAAGGGCGGTTCCGAGGCACGCGCGGGCAAGCCCGCGCGCGTCTGGCCCGGTTGCCCCGAATGCCCGGGAAGTCCACTGCTAACGTCGATTGTCGGCCGGGCGGCGGGTGCCCGGGCGAGCGACGAGCCGAGGGGGGCTTCTTGAGCAATCCGCTGATTGCGCCGACGAAGGATTCGACGACGGCGTATTCCGGGATCAGCCTTCTCGAGGGCGCCGCGGGCCTGAAAGAGGCGATCGAAGGCGGGTCGTGGGCGTCGGTCGCGATGGGCGCGGTCGGGGTCGCGCTGGACGCTCTGTCGGCGGCGCTCGACCCGTTCGGCGCGATCCTCGCCGCCGGGGTCGCCTGGCTGATGGAACACGTGGGCCCGCTGAAGGAAGCGCTCAACGCGCTCACCGGCGACGCGGACCAGATCAAGGCCCAGGCCGAGACCTGGACGAACGTCGCGAAGGAACTCGAGTCGATCGGCGCCGACCTCGCGGAGCAGGTCGAACGGGATCTGCAGTCCTGGACCGGCGAGGCGGCCGACGCCTACCGGGAACGGACCAAGGACGTCGCGAACCTGCTGGGCGCGGCGCAGAAGGGCACCGAGGGCGCGGCGTCCGGCGTGAAGACCGCGGGCGAGGTCGTCGCGGCGGTGCGGATGCTGGTGCGCGACATCATCGCGCAACTGGTCGGGCACATGATCAGCTGGGCGTTGCAGGTCCTGCTGACGGCCGGGATCGGCCTGGCGTGGGTGGTTCCGCAGGTCGCCGCCGCGGTCGCCAAGACCGCGGCGCAGATCGCGAAGCTCACGACCCGCCTGGTGCAGGCGCTCAAGGCGTTGCTGCCGCTGCTGAAGAAGGCCGGGACGCTGTTCGGCGACGCCGCCAAGGCGCTGAAGGGCATCAAGGGCGGCAAACCGCCCGCCGCGCCGAAGCCCAAGGACATCTCGACGCCGAAGGGCTCCCCGGGAGGGAAGGGCGGCGGCAAGGCCGACGAGTCCACCACCACGTCGTCCGCGGCTCCGCCCCCGCCGCACCGGAGCGACCCGCCGCCGCCTCCGCCCAAAGGCGACTCCTCGCCGGGCGGAGGCCACGGCGGCGGCCCGGTCCCGCCGCCCGCTTCCCGCGGCATGCAGTCCCCGCCGCCGGCGCCGAAGAAACCCCCTGCCGCGCAACCGAAATCGCCGCCGCTGAAGGACCAGGGCCCCAACCCGCGCTCGCCGGAGAACGTGCGCTGCGAGAAGGACCCGATCGACGTCTCGACCGGGCAGATGATCCTCGCCGAGGTCGACGCCGAGTTCTTCGGCACGCTGCCGCTGCGGCTGGAACGCACGCATTTCTCCGGTTTCCGCACCGGCGGGCTGTTCGGCGCGAGCTGGATGTCCACTGTGGACCAGCGGCTGGAGGTGCACGACGCGGGCGTCAGCCTCGCCGTCGCCGACGGCACCGTGGCCCACTACCCGCATCCGCGGGTCGGCGAGTGGATCGTCGCCGAACAGGGCCCGCTGCGCCCGCTGACCCGGCTGGACGACGGCGGCTACCTGGTGGAGGACCAGGTGACGGCCCTCGCGATGCGGTTCGCCGGGGACACCGGTGCGCTGCTCTCGCTCAGCGACCGCCACGGCCACCGCGTCGACTTCCTGCGCGACGCCGACGGAACCCCGGTGGAGCTGCGGCACAGCGCCGGGTACCGCGTGCGCGTGACCACGTCCGGCGGCCGGGTCACCGCCTACCATTCGGTCGGAGCCGGCCCGGACGTCGAACTCGCCAGGTTCGGCTACACCGACGGCCTGCTCACCGAGGTGGTCAACCCGTCCGGCACGGCCATGCGCTACGAGTACGACGATGCGGGCCGGATCGTGTCGTGGACCGACCGCAACGGCGAGTGGTACCGCTACCACTACGACGCCGAGGGCCGCGTCGTGCGCACCGAGGGCTCGGGCGGATTCCTCAGCGGCACGATGGAGTACGACCCGGGCAACAGGATCACCCGGTCGGTCGATTCACTGGGCCACACCACGGAGTTCCGGTTCAACGAGGCCGGTCAGGTGATCGCCGAGACCGACCCGCTCGGCCGCACGACCCGCTACGAGTGGGACGCCCGCGACCGGCTGCTCAGCGAGACCGATCCGCTGGGCCGCACCACTTCCTACACCTACGACGGCCTCGGCGAGCTGCTGTCGGTCACCGCCCCGGACGGCGCCCGCACCACCTACGAGCGCAACGAGTCCGGCTTGCCGGTGTCGATGACCGGACCGTCCGGCCAGGTCAAGCGGTGGGAGTACGACGAGTCCGGCAACCTGCTGCGGGAGACCGAGCCGGACGGCGCGACCACCACCAGCACCTACGACGACCGCGGGGTCCTGACGTCGGTGACCGACGCGCTCGGGGCCACGACGCGGATCGAGTCCGACGAAAGCGGGCTCCCGGTCGCGGTCACCGACGCGCGCGGCGGCACGACCCGCTACGACCGGGACCGCTTCGGCCGGATCGTCGCGATCACCACCCCAGCCGGGGCCCAGGACCGGTTCGGGTACACAGTGGACGGTCGGCTCGTCTGGCACCGGGACGCCGACGGCGCGCTCGAGAGGTGGACCTACGACGGCGAAGGGAACGCCCGCACCCACACCGACGCCGGGGCGGGGGTCAGCACCGGCGAGTACACCCACTTCGACCTGCTCGCCGCGGAGAACCGCGCGGACGGCAGCCGGGTCTCGTTCGGCTACGACACCGAGCGCAGGCTCATCGCGGTCACCAACGAGCAGGGCCTCGTCTGGAGCCACGAGTACGACGCCGCCGGATATCTGGTGCGGGAGACCGATTTCGGCGGCGTGACCGTGCGGTACCGCTACGACGCGGCCGGACAGCTGGTGGAGCGGACCGACCCGGCAGGCGCCTCGACGTACCGCTACGACCTGGCCGGGAACGTCGTCGAGCAGACCGTCGGCGACGTGACCACGCGCATCAGCTACGACCCCGACGGCCGGATCACCGGCGCGGACGACGGGCGCACCAAGGTCACGCTGGAACGCGACGCCGCCGGACGCGTCGTCGCCGAGACCGTGAACGGCCGCACGATCCGGTCGGCCTACGACGCGGCCGGACGCCGGATCTGGCGGCGGACGCCGTCCGGCGCGGAAAGCACGTGGGACTACGAAGGCGGCGAACCGGCCGCGCTGCACGCGGGCGGGCGCACGCTGCGCTTCGACCGGGACCCGGCGGGCCGGGAGATCCGGCGGACGCTGGACAGCGGCGTCACGGTCGGGTCCGCCTGGTCGCCCGCGGCGCAGCTGCTCGCGCAGACGATCAGCACCGGTGCCGGGCAGCTGGCGCAGGAACGCGCGTACCAGTACCGCCCGGACGGACATCTCGGCGCGCTCCGCGACCGGCTCACCGGACCGCGCGAGTTCACCCTCGACGCCGCTGGCCGCGTCACGGCGGTGCGTTCGCCGCAGTGGACCGAGCGCTACGGCTACGACCCCGCGGGCAACCTCGTCAACGCGTACTGGCCGACCGAAACCGAGCGGCACGCGCTCGGCGGACGGATGTTCCGCGGCAACGTCGTCGACGGCGCGGGCGCGGTCCGTTACGTCCACGACGAACGCGGGCGCATGGTCCGGCGGGAGGCTCCCGGCGCGGTCTGGCAGTTCTCGTGGAATCCCGGCGACCAGCTCACCGACGTGCTGACCCCGGACGGCACCCGCTGGCACTACACGTACGACCCGTTCGGCCGCCGGATCGCGAAGGAGCACTTCGCGGCGGACGGCGTCTCGCTGGTCGAGCGGATCGATTTCACCTGGGACGACCGCGTCCTGGTGGAACAGGCCGCACGCGGCCGGGTCACCGCGTGGGACTACGAGCCGGGCAGCTTCCGCCCGCTGCTGCAACGGGAACTGGCGCCGCGCGGACCGCGGGAGCCGGCCGACGAGCAGTTCAGCCTGATCGTGGCGGACCTCTCGGGAGCCCCGGCGGAACTGGTGGCCCCGGACGGCCGCGTGACCTGGTACGCGCGCACCGGTCTGTGGGGCACGGCAGTGCAGGAGACCGCGGCCGGCGCCAGCACGCCGCTGCGGTTCCAGGGCCAGTACCACGACGCCGAAACCGGGCTGCACTACAACCTCGCGCGCTACTACGACCCGGCGCTGGCCCGCTATCTCAGCCCGGACCCGATCGGCCTCGACGGCGGCTCCCACCAGTACGCCTTCGCGGGCAACCCGCACGCGTACACCGACCCGTACGGGCTCACCCCGCAGTCGTGCACCGGGACCACGCCCGCGGGAGCCGGTCCCTCGGGCACCACCACGCGGGGCCGGCCGGACCTCCGGATCAACACCGACGTGCCCCATGGCGGGCCCGCCTGGTACGACAAGATGTCGCCCGCGGGCAAGTACGGGGCGAAGAAGCTGGACCGGAAAACGGGCAAGATGGTGCCCAAGTACAGCAACCGCACCGCGTCGGGCTACGTCAACCCCGACCACATGCACGGCAACATGATCCCGCTCTGGGCGAAGGCGGCGAAATCGCCGCTGCCTCCCGAACTGTCGCACCTGGACAAGACCAATCTCGGCGACCTGAAGCGGGCCGACCAGACGAAGCTGAAGAACTGGCTGAGCCACCCGGACCGGCGGTTCGACACGAAACAGCCCGGCGAGTCCTACACCGGCCAGCCCGGCAACGAGATCAAGGGGCACAGCAAGAGCAAGAACCCCGCGTTCAAGGACGACCCCGAACGGCAGGGCGGCGTGCTCGGGCACGACACCGCGGCGGGCACCGACTGGAACAAGAACGGGATGAAGCGGCCGCGCCAGGACAACCTTGAGCACAACAACCAGACCGACACCTACCACGGCATCGAGTCCTCGGGCCGTTCGTCGGGCAGCGGGTCGAAAGAGGACCGGTACGAAGCGCCCGGACCGAACAACCACGCGCTGCCCGAGTACTGGAACCGGGACAACCCGAGGTTCAAGGACCAGGGCGGGCCGTGGCCGTCCTACAAGGAAGGCGAGTGGACGCCCGACGCGCCGACGACGCCCACCGCGCCGAAGCTGCCGGATCCTCCCGCTCCCGACGGACGGCCTGCCAAGCGCCCGCGGCTCGATTAGGCGGGGGAGAAGGCAGGACGGCGGCACTGGGCGTCGTCCTGCCGCGGCGGGACCGGCTCCGGGGCGCGGCTCCGCCGGAGCGGCGAATCCGGCGGAAACGCGCCGGATCTCGCAGGCGCGCGTGCCGGAATTTCCGCCGGGATCAGCCGGTTCGCGGCCTTTCTCCGGCCGTTCGGCGGGATTCCGGTCCGTGCGCGTTCTCCGCGTGGCATCGGCCTGGACCGGACGGCAGGTTTTGTCTACGCTTGGAGAATGACAACCGCGTTCCCGGTCACCCGCACGCTGTCCTCCCGTCCCGCCGCTGGGCCTCCGGTCGTGCTGATTCACGGTTTCGCGTCCTCCGCCGCGGCGGACTGGCCCGCCGAGTGCTGGGCCGACCCGCTGGCGGCCGCGGGCCGGGAGACGATCGTGGTGCACCTGCCCGGCCACGCGGGCGGTCCGAAGGTCGCCGAGGCCGGAGAGGTCACCGCTGCCCGGGTCGTCGACGCGCTGGCCGAATGCGCGGGCGCGGAGGAGGTCGACATCGTCGGCTACTCGCTCGGCGCGCGGCTCGCCTGGGATCTCGCCAGGCATCCCCGGACTTCGGTGCGCCGCCTCGTTCTCGGCGGGCTGAGCCCGCGGGAACCGTTCGCCGCGGTCGATCTCGCCGCCGCGCGGGCGGCTGTCCAAGGCGGACCGCCGCCCGCCGATCCGCTCACCGGCGCGATCACCGCCATGGCGAGCGCGGGGGACGCCGAATCGCTGCTGAACCTCGTCGAGGGCCTGGCGGCCGAGCCGTTCGATCCGAGCGCGGGCGTCCCGGCCGTCCCGACGCTGTTCCTCGCCGGACGGGAAGACCTGATGGCGCACGGCATCGAAGAGCTGGCAGCGCAGGTGCCGGGCGCGCGGATGCGGCACGTCGCGGGCGATCACCGCGGCGCGCTCGTCGGGGTGGAGCTGCGCGAGGCCGTGCTCGACTTCCTCGGCGCGCCGGACGCGGCCTGACCGGCGAAACAGCCGCGTCCGTGCCAGCCTGTGCTGGTGACGACCTTGGCCCAGCTTCGCAGAACTGCCCTGTCCTACCCGGAAACGGCCGAGCTGACCGTCGACGGCACGGTCGCGTTCGCCGTGCGGGGCAAGGAATTCGCCGCCCTGCGTCCGGATCGGCAGGTCGTGCTCCGGATGACCGGCCCCGACGCGGACGAACTGCGCGCCGAACACCCGACTGCGCGCCGGGTCGCCCGGGCGGGGGTGCGGCTGCCGATCGGGGATCTCGACGGACAGCAGCTGAACCACTGGGTACGGCGGGCGTGGCTGGCCCGCGCGCCGAAGCGGCTGGCCGCCCCGGTGGCCGCGGCGGGCACGGCAGTGGCGGGCGAAGTCGGCGACCTGCCGAGGGCGATCGGAAGCCCGGCCACGCGGGCCCTCCACGCGGCCGGGCTCACGACCCTCGCGCACACTGCCGAGCGGACCGACGCGGAACTCCTCGCGCTGCACGGCGTCGGCCCGAAAGCGGTGCGGATTCTTCGCGAGGCTCAGGGCTGACCCGCCGCAGTACTTGAGCCGGCTTCGGTCGGCGGCGGACAGTTGTCGCGGTGCGCACAGGCCGTTCCGGCGGGCCTCGATCGGGCAGGGCCCGCGAATCCCACGAGGTGCCTCCCGGCCCTGCCCGTCAAGTCAGCGACGCAGCCGGGCCGCCGCTGCCAGGACCGGCGTGGCCGCGGCGGTGGCCGCGGCTCCAAACACGGTGTCGGTAGCGAGGATCCACCGAACGGTCTTCATCGCCGACGTCAGGACCTCGCTGCCGCGCTGGCGCATTTCGGCCTCGAACCGTCCGACGGCAGCGGCGCTGTCGCCTTCGGTCAGGTGCCGCACCAGGCTGGCGGCGTCGCGAATCGCCGCCCCCGCGCCCATTCCCGCCGTGGGCGGGGTGGCGTGGACTGCGTCGCCGAGGGCGGTGATCCGGCCAGCGGGCCACGGTGCGAGATCAGCCGCCCGGGTGGAAGCGGCGTTGAAGCGGAAAGCGGCGACGCTGTCTGGGTCGGCTTTGGCGATGACCTCCAGCGTGCGCTCGGCCCAGCGCCGTTCGCGGAACGTATCCAGGAGGGCGGCTTGCAGTTCGCGGCCGCGCAGGGTGCGGAGGGCGTCGGCAGGTTCGGGGAGCATCGCGCCCCAGATGTAGGTGGGGCCGGTGGTGACGGACATCCGCAGCTCGGGAGCGTCGAGCGCGGCGTTGCCGACTGGGTCGAGGAAACCGATGTACAGCGCGGCTCCGTGTGGTGCGATCGCGGTGCCGGAGCGAGACCGCAACCGTTGCTGCTCGGCCTCGCTGAGGTCTCGGCGGAGGGCGCGGCCGGAGAATCCGACGATGCCTGCCGGACGGTTGGTCGGCCCGCCCGCCAACTGCTGCGCGACTACCGAGTGGGCACCGTCCGCGCCTACCACCAGGTCGGCGGAAACCGGTGCGGCGTCGGCGAACAGCACTTGGGGGCCGTCGTGGCTGACGCCGGATACGGTGCGGCCTAAGCACAGGTCGTCGCCGACAGCTTCGGCCAGCAGGGTCCGCAGGGTGATCCGATCGACGTCCACACTGCCGCTGTCGCTCAGATCCGGCCCGTGTCCGAGGAGCCGGCCGCGGCGGTCCCAGAACGCATCGCGCTCGCGAAGCCGCAGCGCTGAACCCGAGGCCAGCAATCGCCGCATGATCTTTGGTTCCACCAGTTCCGCCAGGGTCGATTGCGCCCGGTGGTCCAAGGTGATGTGGTAGCCGCCCGTCGCAGTCACGTCGGTGTCGCGGTCGAAAACCGTCACCTCGAATCCCCGGCTGCGCAACCCCGCGCCGAGCGCGAGCCCGCCGATTCCGCCGCCGACCACAAGAACCCGCATGCCTGACTGTCCTTCCGCTCTTTCTGGAACGGAACCGACCTTGCCCGAGCAAGTGGACACCGAGTGGCCAGTACACAATGGAGCGATGGCGAACACCTCGCACCGGGCGCTGCGGCTGCTGTCTCTGCTGGGCTCCGGCCGGGTGTGGCCGCTGCGCGAACTCGCCGCCCGGCTCGAGGCCAGCGAGCGCACCGTCCGCCGCGACATCGAAACCTTGCGCGGACTGGACTACTCGATCGCGACCGTGCACGGTCCCGACGGCGGCTACCGCCTCGGTGCCGGAAACACGTTGCCGCCGTTGCTGTTCGACCACGATCAGGCCCTCGCGGTCGCGGTGGCGTTGCAAACCGCACCCGGCACGATGTTCGGCCTCGGCGACGACGCTTCGCGCGCCTTGGCGACCCTGCATCAGGTCATGCCGCCCGCGTTGCGGGCGTCGATGGAATCCCTGCGCCTGACCCGGCTGCGGAACTACTGGGAATTCCCCGGACCGCCCATTGATCCGGCTGCCCTGACCGCCGTCGGAACCGCGGTCCGGCAGCGCTGGGTGCTCATCGCCGAAACCCTCCGTCCGGACGGCACCCGCCCCGAACCCGGCGACGCAGACTTCCAGTCCGCGCACCGGATCGAGCCGCATCATCTGGTCGTCTGGGCGGCGAGGTGGTATTTGGTCGCTTACGACCGCACCGAAAGCCGCTGGCGAGTGCATCGGGTGGACCGGCTGCACCCCCGGCCGACCACTCAGCAGTTCTCCGCACGTGAGCTTCCAGCCGACGACCTGGCGCAGTTCGTGATGAGCACCCACGACCGCGGCGACACCCCAGCGGAGTGGCCGTGCACGGGTTCGGCCCGGCTCAACCTGCCCGCGGACGTCGTGGCTCGCTGGGCACCGGGCGGGTCGGTCGTGGAACACCTCGACGCCGAGCATTCGCGGCTCACGCTCGGCGCCTGGTCGTGGGCCGGGATCGCGGGCATTCTGGCCACTTTCGACGCCGAAACGACCGACGTCCGCCCACCGGAACTCGTCGAAGCTTGCCGTCGGCTTGCCCGGCGGTGGGCCACGATCGCCGGGTAAGCGTCAGGACTCCGGCCCGGTAGGCGCGGGATCGGGCGGGTCGCCCTCGAAGCCGTTCGCCCAGTACCGCCCGCGCAGCGAGAGGTTCTGCAGCATGCCGGTGGCCTCTTCCGCGGACATCGGCGCGGGGTCCGTTTCGAGCCACCACCGCAGGACCGCCAGCTGCTCCCCGACCCAGGCCCGGGCCAGCACGCCGAGGTCGATGCGCGGTCGGACGTCGTGGTGGTCGGCCCGGGACTTGAACACCGAGCACACCGCGTCGATGCGCGCGTCGGTGAACTGCCGCAGCGCCCGGCCGTCGCCTTCGCCGCGCAGGATGAGCAGGTAGAGATCCCGGTTCTCGCGGGCGTGCCGGAACAACTCCAGCGCCGGTTTTCCGGTGAAGCCCACCGAGGACGCCGGGACCAGCGGGCGCAGCCGTTCGTCCAGTTCCTCCTGCAGTTCGGTGACGACGTGCCGCAGCAGCGCGTCCTTGTCCGGGTAGTGGCTGTAGAAGGTCGCGCGGCCGAGGTCGGCCCGTTCGGTGATGTCCTCCACCGTCACGTTGGCGTATCCGCGTTCGAGCACCAGCGACACCAGTGCGTCGCGGAGCAGGCCGCGGGTGCGGCGGGTACGTCGGTCAGTGGTCGGCATGGGCCCCCTTCGGTCGTCGGCGGCCCGAGTTTAGCGAACTGTTGACACCACGACCGTTAATAGACACAGTGTTCAGCATTGGTCAATCTGACGGAAAACAGGGAGTCGGCGTGAACCTGGGCAGCTATGTCACCCGTGCCAGCACGTTCTGGCCCGATCAGCAGGCGCTGGCGTGCGGGCAGCGGCGGTGGTCCTACCGCGAGCTGGAGGAGCGGACGAACAGGCTGGCGTCGGCGCTGCTCGCGTCCGGCGTCGAGCCCGGGCAGGCGGTGGCCACCTTCGCCGGCAACAGCGCCGACCTCGTGGAGACCGAGATCGCTTGCTATAAGGGCGGTTTCCTGCGCGTGCCGATCAGCGCGCGGCTGTCCGCGGGCGAGGTCGAGCACATCCTGGCGGACGCGGACGTCCGGGTGCTGCTGGTCGACGCCGAGCACGCCGAGGCGGCAAGCAAGGCGGCTGCTGGCACCTCGTGCTCGCTGATCGACTATGACGGCTGTACGCCGGAGGCCCGGTCCTACGCCGACGTGCTGGCCGCGGGGTCGCCCGAGCCGGTCGCGATCGAAGTGAGCGCGGACGACCCGTCGGTCTTGCACTTCACTTCCGGCTCCACCGGGAAGCTCAAGGCAGCGGTGCAGACGACCGGAAACCGGCTGGCGAACATGCGCAAGCGGCTGATGAGCCCGGAAGGCGCGCCGTCGGCCGCGGAGAAGTACCTCGCGGCGGGTCCGATCACGCACGCCACCGGAATGGGTTTGCTGGCAGCGTTTTCTCGTGGCGCGACCGTGGTGGTGCTGCCGCGGTTCACTGCCGAGGAGTTCCTGCGGGCGGTCGAGACGGAGCGGATCACCTCGACGTTCCTGGTGCCGGTGATGCTGAACATGGTGCTGTCCCACCCGGAGGTCGGCAAGGCCGATCTGTCGTCGCTTCGCTGCCTGCGGGTGGGTGGCGCGCCGGTGTCGCCCCAGCGGCTGCGCGATGCGGTGGCGGCGTTCGGCCCGGTCGTGATGCAGGGATACGGCCAGGGCGAGACCACCAGCGGCGTGACGGTGCTGACCTGCGAGGACGTGGTGCGCGGGATCGAGGAGGACCCGGAGCTGCTGTCCTCGGCCGGGCGGCCGTTGTTCGACTCCGAGGTCCGGGTGGTCGACGACGAGGGACGTCCGGTGCCTGCCGGGGAACTCGGCGAGGTGGTGGTGCGCGGTCCGGACTGCGTGACCGAGTACTGGCACGAGCCGGACCTGTCCGCGGAGACGTTCCGGGACGGCTGGGTGTACACCGGCGACATCGGCTACCTGCGCGCCGACGGCTATCTGTTCATTGTGGACCGCAAGAAGGACATGATCATTTCCGGCGGTTACAACATCTTCTGCACCGAAGTGGAATCCGTGCTCTACGAGCATCCCGCGGTGTCGGAGGCGTGCGTGGTGGGGGTCCCCGACGAGCAGTGGGGCGAGGCGGTGAAGGCGGTCGTCGTCCGCCGGTCCGACGTCACCGCCGAGGACCTGATCGGGTTCTGCGCGGATCGGCTGGCGCGCATCAAGAAACCCCGCTCGGTGGATTTCGCCGGCGAACTCCCGGTGAACCGCAACGGCAAGATCGACCGGCGCGCGGTGCGGGACCGGTATTGGGCGGGCGAAGCCCGGAAAGTCCACTGAGGAGACCCGGCATGTCCTTCACTCTCACCCCGGCGTACGACGGCAATCCGCGGCTGGCGGAGCTGGTCGGCCGGCTGCGCGAATACCTGTCGGGCGAACTCGCCGATTACGAGGCGGCTCTCGGGCTGACCCCGGAGACCCCGTTGACCCGGGCCATGGTGGAACCGGTGTGGAAACGCTGCCGGGAGCTGGGTTTCTATGGAGTCCACCTGCCCGCCGAATACGGCGGCCTCGATCTGACTTACACGGAACTCGCCGCGCTGAAAGAGGAAGTCGGTGCGTCCGGCCGGATCCTCTACCACTGCGTGCTGGGCGACTTCGGCGGCCCGCTGCGCGCTGGCGCGATTTTCTCGACGGCCACCGAGCACCAGCGCGAGCGGTACCTGCTGCCGGTCGTCCGCGGAGAACGAGCGTGCTGCTTCTCGCTCACCGAAACCAATGCCGGATCGGACGTCCGGGCCATGCGCACCACGGCGACCCCGGACGGCGACGGCTGGCGGATCAGCGGGCACAAGGTGTTTTCCTCCGCCGGCCCGATCGCCGACTTCTCTGTGCTGGTCGCCCGGATGGCCGGGGAGGAAGAGAGCTACTCGGCCTTCCTGGTCGACCTGGACTCGCCGGGCTGCAGCGTCGCCGACGGCGAGGTTCCGATGTCCGGCCAGCACATCGAGTCCGACATCATCCTCGAAGACTGCTACGTCGGCCCGCAGCAGCTGCTCGGCCAGGTGGGCGACGGCCTGCGCATCGGGCTCGGCCGGGTCACCACCAACCGGCTGCTGCACTGTCCCACTGTGCTCGGCCACGCCCGTCGCGCCCTGGAACTCACCATCGAGTTCGCGCGCACCCGTCAGGTGTTCGGAGGGCCGCTGGCGGCGTTGCAGTCCATTCAGCACAAGATCGCCGACATGGCCACCGCGTACTACGCGGCCCGCGCGATGACCTATGACGCACTGTCCGGATTGGACTCCGGGGCCAAACCGAGCACGGAGGCGTTCATGTGCAAGCTGTTCGTGGCGGAGAACGCCTTCCGCATCGCCGACGAGGCGGTGCAGATCCACGGCAAGGCCGGGCTCGTGCGAGGGGCCGAGGTGGAGTGGCTTTTCCGGCGGCTGCGGATGTTCCGCGTGCTGACCGGGTCGTCGGAGATCCAGAAGAACGGCATCGCCAAAGCCCTGCTCCAGCCGTCCGGGACGCAGCGATGAAGCCCGCCGGGACCCGGCCGCGGTCCGCCGCGGCGGCGGACGGCGGCGCGGGGAGCAGCTGGCTGCGCCGCTGGTCGGTGGTGGGCATGCTGCTGCTGTTCATGCTGATCAACTACGGCGACAAGACCGTCCTCGGACTGGCCGCGCGCCCGATCATGCACGAATTCGGGCTGAGCCCGTCGCAGTACGGCTTGCTGTCGAGTTCGTTCTTCTTTCTGTTCAGCGTGTGCGCGCTGGCGGTCGGCTTCGCGTCGAGCCGGATTTCGACGCGGTGGATCCTGCTCGTGCTCGCGCTGGTGTGGGCGGTGACGCAGGTGTCCGTCGTGGCCGCGGGCGGGATCGGGCTGCTTCTGGTGAGCCGGATCGTGCTCGGCGCTGCCGAAGGGCCCGCGCAGCCGATGGCGCTGCACGCCGCGCACAGCTGGTTTCCCAACGCCAAGCGCAACATTCCGAGCGCCCTGATCGTGGGCGGCGGTGCGCTAGGCGGGGCGATCGCGACCCCGCTGCTCACCGTGGTGATCGTGCATTTCGGCTGGCGGGCGGCGTTCCTGGCGATGTTCCTGGTGGGCTGCGTGTGGTGCGTGCTGTGGCTGGTGATCGGCCGCGACGGCCCGGTCGACCAGGCCCCGGCCGGTGCGCCGCCAGTCCCGGCCAAAAAGGTTCCGTACCGGCGGATCCTGCTCTCCGGGACCTGGCTCGGCGGGTTCACCGGTGCGTTCGGGGCGTACTGGACTTCCACGCTGATGGTCGCCTGGCTGCCGTCCTACCTCGAAACGGCGCTCGGCTACAGCACCGGCGAGGCGGCCGCGATCGCGACGATTCCCTGGCTGGCCGGGCTCATCCTGACCTTCACGCACGGCGCGATCACCCAGTGGCTGCTGCATCTCGGCGTGCCCAGCCGGATCGCGCGCGGCATCCTCGGCGGCTGCGTGCTGATCCTGGCGGGCTTGGCGATGGTGCTGCTGCCGACCGTGACGCAGCCCGCGCTGCGGATCGTCCTGATCGCTCTGGCGTTCAGCTTCCACGGCGTCACGTTCGCCAACGGCCAGACGGTCAACAGCGAAATCAGCCCGCCCGCGCAGCGAGGCGCGGTGCTGGCGGTCAGCGTCGCGCTGGTCACCGTCGCCGGGCTGCTCGCGCCGTACGTCACCGGCAGGCTCGTCGAGACCGCTGACGGGCCGGCAGCCGGTTTCGCCACCGCGTTCGCCATTCCGGGAGTCCTGATGATCGCGGGCGGGGTGGCCGCTCTGTTCTTCGTCCGTCCCGAACACGACGCCCGGCGCATCGCGGCGCTCGCCGCGGCCAAGGAGACTCCATGACCGACCCGTACACAGTGGACAATGCCTATTGGAGCCGCGGCTACGTCGACCCGGCGTTCGTCCGCCTCGGCATGACCCGGGCCAGGGAAACCGGCCCGACCCGGCGGGCCTGGCGCGGCTCCGGCCCGCGCTGGGACCTGCCCGAGGATGCCCGCGACCTCGACGACCTGCTCGTCACCCCGCGCGCCGGGGGACCGTCAGTCGCACTGGCCGAATTCCTGGCCAGCGCGGAAACCGATGGCATCCTGGTGGCACACCGGGGAAAGATCGTCTACGAGCGGTACTTCCACGGCATGCGGGGCCACGACGTCCACCTGTCCGCGTCGGTCGCGAAGTCGTGGACCGGGCTGCTCGCCGCGATCCTCCTGGACGAACGCGTGCTCGACGCCGATCGGCCGCTGTCCCATTACGCGCCCGACCTCGGCGGGACCGCGTTCGGCGACGCCTCGATCCACCACCTGCTGCACATGGGCACCGTGATGGACTACGGCGGCCGGCCGTTCTGCAAACCCCTTGAAGCACAACGTTATTTCGCCGCCGTCGGCATCGTGCCCCGCCCCGTGGGCTACACCGGTCCCACGAGCGTCAAGGAACATCTGGCCACCGCGCAGGCCGTCGCGCCGCCAGGTACTGAATTCCGCTACGACAACGGCAACACCGAGGCCGTGGCCGAAGCCCTTCGCCGGGTCACCGGCATCAGCCTCGCCGACCTGTGGAGCGAACGGGTGTGGGCCCGCCTCGGCGCGGACGAGGACGGCGCCTACTGCGTGGATTCCACCGGCACCGAGATCGCCTGCGGCCGCTACAGCGCCACCTTGCGCGATCTGGCTCGGGTGGGGGAGATGCTGCGCCGCGGCGGGACAGCCGGCGACCGGCAGATAGTGCCCGAACGCGTCGTCGCCGACCTGACCAACGTGCCGCCCGGACCCGCTCAGCGCGCCTTGCCGACCGGTGCCGCGCGGCCGATCGGCTACCACAATTTCTGGTGGGTCCCCGGCGACGGCCACGGCACGTTCGGCGCGCGGGGCATCCACGGCCAACGGCTGCAGGTGAGCCCGGGGCGGGAGCTGGTGATCGCACACTACGGCTCGCACGTAATGTCGCCGTCGGTTCCGGTGCCGCCGTTGGAAGCGGTGTTCGCGCAGATCGGCGACCGCGTGGCCGAGTAGCCCGACCCGGGCCGCAAATGCCCAGCGGTCCGGACGGCGGGGGCCAAACAGTGCAGTAGCCCGCTTCGGAGCCGGTCTGGCCACGTCCAGAGCGGCTATCTCGTCGCGGTGCTCCGCCGACCCGGCCGACTGCCGGCCTCTTCGCGCGATTCTGGGCGGACCGGTGCGGAGGCCGTCTTGAGCCGGGCGAAGTCGGCGGCGATCTCAGGACACCTTCGCAGCGTCCAGCGCGAGGTGGACGCCGTCGCGCGGCAGGCATCGTCCGCCTCCGCGAGATACGCCGGAGACAGCATTGCCGCGGCCCCAGCGGAGATCGGACGTCTGCCGCCAGCGGCGTTCAGGTACGCGGCCCGTCCCGCGCGAGCAGAATGCGATGGGCCTCCTGCGCCGCTTTCGCCGGGGCGCCCGTGCCGGGTTCGCTGTCCGGCAGCTGTTCGAGGCCTCGGGCGAGTGCGCCGACCGCGTCGGCCAGCGATTCGAGCTTGTCCTCCAGCGCGGTGATCCGCAAACGGTCGCGCGCGGCGGGCGGCCGGGGAGGAGCGGCCTGCGGCGCTCCGTCGAGTTCGCCCCGGAGGGTTTCCGGCAGCAGCGCGAAGACATGGTCGAGCTGGCCGGGCGAACACAGCGCTTCGAGTCCGGCCGAGACGGCTCCGGCCGCCGCGGGCACGTCAGCCGCTCCGATGGCGGCTTCGGCGGCGAACCGGGAAACGAACACGGTGGCGTCGTAGCGGACGGGCGCCTTGCTGGGCGTCCACCCGTCGTAGTAGATCCCGCGCAGCAACTCCGGCAGCTGGGCTCCGAAGTGGACGGTGCTGTCGACCGGGAGCCGGTCGCGCACGAGATGCAGCCACGTGCGGACCGCCCGGTGCACGTAAGGGAGATCGTCGGTCCCCAGGTGGTGCGCGATCGTGGCGTACCAGCGCCGCGCGGTCTGGTGCGCGTGGGCGAGCGGATCGGGATGACGGGTCATGGGGCCCTCCTTCCGGAGCTGGCAACCCCACCTTCGCCGGGTCGACCGCTCCGGCGAAAGAGGAGAAGGGCCCGGGGCCGGAACTTTGGCCCTCGCCCGCGCCGGATCGGCGGCCCGAGGGTCATTCGGCAGTCCGGAACTGGTCGTCGGCGGGGCCGGCAGACGGCTTTGGACCCTATTGCCCCGCGCGGCGGCCGGGCATCCTGAGCCCGACCGGAAGGCGGAAACCAGGAGGATTGTCATGCAAGCCTTCGGAATGCTCGTCATGCTCGGGCTCGGGATCGTGGCGCTGTCCGCGGTCGCGGCCCGCTGGCTGACCCTGGCCAGGGAACTCTGGGCGGTTGCGTTCGTCGTGCTGGGCATCGCGATCGCGTGGATCGCGGACTTCGACCTGTTCGGCGCGTGGGGCATCGCGGTCCGCAGCCATGGGCTCGGAATCGTGTTCACCGGCCTCGCCGTCGCCGGCGCGGCCTACTTCTGGCGCGAGATCCTCTTGTACTTCGAAGGTCTGTCCCGCAAGCACACCGACGAAGCACAGACGATCGAGCGGTCCCAGAACCTGCGTCGCGCAGCGTGAGACGAGAGGCGGCCGGTCACGACCGGCCGCCTTCGCCGCGGACCCGGTCGCCCGAGGGCGGTCCGGAGCGGCACCGCGTTCGAGGTGCGGGTGCTTGTCCGAACCGCCTGGACCGGCAACCGGGTTTCGCGGGGAAACGGGTGCGGCGGAGAGGAGGTCCGTGATGCTGTTCATCGATCGCGCGGACGCCGGACGCCGGCTCGCGCAGCGCTTGGCAGCACTGCGCGGCGAGGATGTCGTGGTACTCGGGCTGCCTCGGGGCGGGGTGCCGGTCGCGTTCGCGCTCGCGCGGACCCTGGCAGCTCCGCTCGACGTGCTCCTGGTGCGCAAGGTCCCGGTCCCGGGCCGGCCCGAGGTGGCCGCGGGCGCGGTCGGCGAGGGCGGAATCCAGGTCGTGAACGACGACGTGGTCCGCGGCGCCCGGCTCAGCGCCGAAGATCTGGACGATTCCGTGCGGGTCGCGCGCGCCGAGTTGGCGTGCCGCGCGCAGCGGCTGCGTTCCAGCCGGGGGCGGATCGCGCTGAGCGGCCGGGTCGCGCTGATCGTGGACGATGGCGCGGCGACGGGAGCCACTGCGCGAGCCGCGTGCCGGATGGCTCGCACGCAGGGCGCGAAGCGGGTGGTCCTGGCCGTTCCAGTGGCTTCGCGGGAGGCGATCCGTTCGCTCCGGAGTGAAGCGGATGCCGTGGCCTGCCTGGAAGCTCCGGCTCGGTTCCGCTCGGTCGGCCAGTGGTACCGGCATTTCGAGCAGGTCTCCGAAGACGAGGTCGCCGATCTCCTCGACCGGGCGGATCGTGGCCCGCCGCCGTCTCGCGAAGAGGACGTCGAGCTTTCCGCCGGGGACGTCCGGCTGGCGGGCAGCTTGGCACTGCCGCCCGATCCGGCCGGGCTTGGTGGTCTTCGCACACGGCAGCAGCAGGCACAGCCCGCGCAACCGCGTTCCTGAACAACGCAGGACTGGGCACGCTGCTGCTCGATCTGCGCACGCCGCGGGAGGAACGGGACCGCACCCGGGTGTTCGACGCCGGATTGCTCGGCCTCCGGCTGGCAGAGGCGACGCGGTGGCTGAAGTAGACGAAGCCGGACACTAGAGCGCTGCCGCTCGGATACTTCGGCGCCAGCACGGGTGCGGCGGCCGCGCTGTGGGCGGCGGCCGGTTCTCCCGGCGATGTCGCGGTGGTGGCCTCCCTGTGAGGCCGTCCTGGTCTGGCCGCGCCCCGCCTCGCGTTGGTGACCTGTCCGACGCTGCTGATCGTCGGCAGCAGCGACAGTGTCGTGCTCGACCTCAACCGGCGAGCGCGGGAAGCGTTGCGCTGCCCGAACGAGCTCGTCGTCGCGCCAGGGGCGTCCCGCCTGTTCGAGGAACTGGGTGCGCTCGCACAGTTCGAGGCACTCGCTCGCGACTGGTTCCTCCGTCGCTTCGCTCCGCAGCCGGCGGATGCGGAGAGCTGACCCCGCTCGCTGCCGCGGACGTCCGGGCCGTTCTACTCGACTGGACGCACGTACCGGCTCGGATCCCCGGCGGCGCGGGCCCCGCTGTCCAGCCAGCGCGCGAATCCCGGCCGGTCGCGACGTTCCAGTTCGTCGAGGTATGCCTGCCGGGCCGCGACCACCGCGTGGCGCGCCCGCTCGTCGGCGGCGCGCTGCAATTGGACGAAACTCCTGCGCCACAGCAGGCACAGCTGGTCGAGAGGCAGCGAATCGACCGGCACCGGGCAGGCGCGGATCTCCTCGGCAGGTTTCTTCCCCGCCGGTTTACGGCACCGGACCGCCGGCTGCGGGCGGGTGCGCGTCCTCCGCCGGCCTGACCAGACCCCGACCGCGAGCAGCGCGCCCGTGGCAGTGAACGCCAGCGCGGGTCCGGCCAGCATCGCGACGGTAGCTGTCACCAGACAGGATGCGGTCAGCGCCGCCGCGCACGCGGCGGCCGTCCGGGCGGAGAGGCGCGGCATGAGCCACTGCCGCCCCCATCGGGTGCCTTCGGCGCACAGCCACCCGAAGCACGCTACGAGCAGAATCGCGCCGGCGGTCCCGGCCAGGACCGCGGCCGGGACCAAGAATATGGCGAGCGCGCAGATCACGCTTGCACACCCGACGGTCGCAGACCACACCACACGAGCGAACACGGACACCTCGCCGCGGAGATCCTCAGGGACCGGTACCGCCGGTACCCCGCCAGCGCGTCCAGCTTGCGGAATCCGGGCGGTGACCGGATAGGGCCGAATGTCGTCTGGTCCGGCCCTGCGGCAACCGACCGCCAGCGACCGGGGCCTTGGTCGTCCGGTCAGGGGCACGCGGACCCTTTCCCGGCCCGGCGGGGAACCGGTCTGCTGGAGTCCGGAAACAGCTGCGGCGAAAGGGACCGGCGATGAGCGCGCAGGAGAATCGAGCGGCGGGCGGGCCGAGCCAGGCGACGGCGCGGAAGCGCGAACCGTGACCGGGGTCCGGCGGGAACCGGCCGGAAAAGCGCCTTCCGGCGGGAAAACGGGCGGTGGGCGAGCCAGGGGGCCGCGGTGACCGCCGCGGCGGAACGGAGCGTCGCCGGATCGCCGCCCGGGGACGCACCGCCGTTGCTCCGGTTGCGGGGGATCGCCAAACGTTTCGGTCCGGTGCGAGCGCTCGCCGGCGTTGACCTCGACATCCCGGGAGGCCGCGTCACGGCCCTCGTCGGCGACAACGGCGCGGGGAAGTCGGTCCTCGTCAAGTGCATCGCCGGGATCAATCCGCCCGACAGCGGGGAATTTCGATGGGAGGGCGTGCCGGTGTCCTTGCGGACGCCGCGCGACGCGGCGGCACTCGGCATCGAGACCGTGTACCAGGATCTCGCCCTCTGCGACAACCTCGATGTCGTCCAGAACATGTACCTGGGCCGCGAACTCCGCCGCCGCGGCGTACTCGACGAGGACACGATGGAGCTGTCCGCGCGGAAGACGCTGGCGGAGCTGGGGGTGACCACGCTGCGGTCGGTGCGCCAGCCGGTCGGCCTGCTGTCCGGCGGGCAGCGTCAGGCGGTCGCAATCGCGAAAGCCCTCCTGCGGCGGTCGAAGCTCGTCATTATGGACGAACCGACCGCCGCGCTCGGAGTCCATCAGACCGAGGTGGTGCTGCGGCTGGTGCGCAGCCTCGCCGACCGCGGCCCGGCGGTGCTCGTGGTGTCCCACAACATGAACGACGTGCTCCGCGTGGCAGACCGGGTCGCCGTGCTGTACCTCGGGCGGCTCGCCGGGGTCCGGCAGGCGGCCGAGACCGACAAGGAAACACTCGTCGAGCTGATGACCTCC
Organism: Amycolatopsis sp. NPDC054798; assembly: GCF_053611505.1. Classification (NCBI taxonomy): domain Bacteria; kingdom Bacillati; phylum Actinomycetota; class Actinomycetes; order Pseudonocardiales; family Pseudonocardiaceae; genus Amycolatopsis; species Amycolatopsis sp. NPDC054798. The sequence goes on from NZ_JBSHAM010000034.1 coordinate 28,908, forward strand.
GGCAGGTCGATCCGGAACCAGGCTGGGACGCACCCGCCGCCGAGGGAGTGCCCGGCGGCGGGGAAGACGACGTTCGAGTCCACAGTGGACGCACGAGCGTGACGGGCTTCGCCGGCCCGCCGACCGGGGCGCGACGTCCCTGGCGCGGCCGTCACGGCGGATCCAGCGCAGTGCCGGGTTTCGCCGGGAACCGGTGGCGCGCCGTTCGGCTGTTCGCCACGCGGTGTCGAGCCCGGGGTCGCGGGGCGCCCGCGGGCAATCCGTCAGCTCGACGACGCTGATGTGGCCGGGCTTCACGACTGGCTCGGGCTTTGCCTGCCTTGGCGCTTCGCCTGTCCGCTTCGTCGCGGTGCATGTCTGTACGCCCGGTTCGCGCCGCGCGGCCGCGGTTGGCGAGAGCAGCCGGCCCCTGTGCGGAGGGCTTGCGACCGCCAGGCCCCCGGCCGTTTCCGCGGAGGCAACGGACCGCCGCCGCGATCGTGGCTGCGGACATGACCAGCAGCTGGATCCGCTGCGGGACGCCGGTCAGGCCGAACGGGTAGCACGCCAGGCACCCGATTCCGGCGACGGCCCAGAGCACGAACAGCACACGCACGAGCGCGCGGCCCCGCCGGGAGCCGGTTCGGGCGGCGAGACGGCTGAGCGCGAAGGCGACGCCGATGACCGCCAGTTGCGCGGTCGCACTGGCCGCGAGATGCGTCAGGTGGTGCCACGAGACCTGTCCGGCGAATTCGCGACGCTCGCAGACGGGATCCACAGTGGACACGCAGTCCGGGACGAAGGCCGCGTCGGCAATGGTGGCGGCACCGAAGACGATCAGGCTGCCCCAGGTCACTGCGGCCGCGCCGCTCGACGGCAAGACCCGCCGTAGTAGCCAGGCCGCGGCGAGGTAACCGGCTCCGGCGACCAGGTCCCCGGCCCGGAACAGTTGCTGATAGGGCTGGAAAACCGGGTAGTGTTCGCTGACGAAGCCGCTGACCGGCGACAACCCGGTCGGCAGGAGGAATTCGAGCAGCCAAGCCGCGTACGCGGCTCCAGCCGCCAGCAGCAGCCAGCCAGCGAGTCGTCGCCGTTCGCCCGGTGCGGCGGCGCGACGGGCAGTCCTTCGCGAAGCGCGGACCGCCCGCGTGAGTTGGGCAGAGTCGCGCATCGCGATTCCTCCCCGCTGCGGAGCGCCGATTTCTTGCTGCGGCGGCGCTGCCGCGCCGCGCGGCCGGATGCCGGTTCAGCCGGGCCGACCGGTGTCGACGGTCAGCTTGAGGTAGTGCTCGATGCGCAGGCGCCGCCAGACCCGGGCATGTGCGGGTGGGACCTGCGGGAGAGCGGCTGCCGCGTCGAGGATCTCCGGCGCAGCCACCTGGTAGGTTTCTCCGCGGACCTCGAGGGCTGCGTGGCCGGCGGCCTGGACGTTGCGGATCCAGTCGGTTCGTGTCCCGTAAGGCAGCGGGATGATGAAGCCGGTTTCGACGCGGTCGGCGACCACAGGGGTCGCGTACGCGGTGCCGGTGCGGCGTCCGGTGTGCCGCAGCACCGCCGCGTACCAGAACCGGCGCCCGGCGATGAGCAGCATGGCCGGGTTGAGGATGTGCTTGTTGAACGTGCGCAGCGCGTCTTTGCCGGTGCGCTGCCGGACTGCCGCCAGGACGCGGTTCTTCATGGCCATCGGGTCCTCCCGGGTCGGATCGCCGGATCCAGTCCATGGTTGTGCGGCGGCCCTGTCCCGGGCAGGAGGACAAGGCCATGCCTGCCGTGGACCTTGGTTCCTCGCCAGGCATGGCGGCGCCCCTGAACGAGCGCGACATTCCGGGTGGGCTGAGCGTCGGCTGGGGGAGCGGCCGGGAGCCGGTCGTCGCGCGTTGCCGAGCGCGCCTGCTGCCACCGTTGGTCCCGGAGCCGCCTCGGTCCGGCTTGCTGGCCAGGCAGCGCGAGCCGGGGAGGCAGACCGTTCTCTCTGCTAGCGTTGCCCTTGTGGTGCAGAAGATCCGGGTGTCCGAAGCACGGTCGAGGCTGCTCGCGACGGCCACCCGGATCTTCTATGCCGAAGGCCTCCACTCGGTCGGGATCGACCGGATCGTGGCGGAGGCGAAGGTCACCCGGGCCACGCTGTACCGGCATTTCCCCGGCAAGGAAGACCTCGTCGTCGCGTATCTGCAGGGTGTCTCGGAGATGGAGCGCGACGGGATCGGCCAGATCCTCGCCGGCGATCCGCCCGCAGCCGACGCCTTGCGCGCCATCGCCGGGTCGATCGCCGAGAGCATCCAGTCGGCGCACTTCCGCGGCTGCGCCTTCCTCAACGCGGCAGCGGAATACCCGGACCGCGAACATCCTGTGCACCAAGCCGTCCTGACGCACCGGGCATGGTTCCTCCGCACAGTCACGGAGTTGCTCTCCCAGATCGGCGCCACCCCGCCGGAACCGGCGGCACGGCATTTCGTGCTGTTGCGCGACGGGGCGATGGCGTCGGGCTGCCTGACGGACTCGGCCGGGGTCGGCGAGACGTTCCTTCAGGGCGTCGACGGCATCCTCCGGTTCCGCCTCGGTTCCCCGGCCGACCCGTAACAATTCGGAAAGACCATCCTGTCTTGACGCTGCCCGGGGGTGTCGACAAGCTCAATGGGAGAACGAACGTTCTATCTCGTTGAGCTTCGAAAGGATCATCGTGACCCTCGTTGACTCGCCCGCCGCCGGAACCGCGAGCGCCTTGCGCCGCCTGTATTTCGTGCGGTTCGCGTTCGCTGTCGTCTGGGCGGCGCTGCTGTTCCTCACGGCCAAATCGCACGTCGGCCCGATCGGGGTCGTCCTGGTTGTCGCGTACCCGCTGTTCGACGTCGCCGCGGCGGTCGTGGACGCGCGCTCTTCCCGTGCGGCGGGGTTGTACGTGAACATCGCGATCAGCCTGGCGGCGGGGATCGGCCTCGCGATCGCCAGTGCGGCCGGGATTCCGGTGGTGCTGCGGGTGTGGGGCGCCTGGGCGATCGTGTCCGGTCTTGTTCAGCTGATCGTGGCGATCGGGCGGCACACGATGGGCGGCCAGTGGCCGATGATCCTGAGCGGCGGCATCTCCGTGCTGGCCGGTGCGAGCTTCATCATCGGCGCCGCGGCGCCCAACCCGTCGCTGGCGAACGTGGCCGGTTACGCGGTTCTGGGCGGGATCTTCTTCCTCGTCTCGGCGATCCGGCTCGGGCGCGCGACGGCGGCGAGCTGACGTCGTCGGGCCGGTTCAGGCGAGGGTGAGGAAGAGCTTCTCCAGTTGTTCCTCGGTCATCGCGGTTTCGTTGCCCTCGCTGTCGGCGGACACGCATTCGCGCAGGCCGCTGGCGATGATTTTGAACCCGGCCCGGTCGAGCGCGCGCGAGACCGCGGCGAGCTGGGTGACCACGTCCTTGCAGTCCCGGCCTTCGTCGATCATCGCGATGACCCCGGCCAGCTGGCCTTGCGCGCGGCGGAGCCGGTTGCGGACCTGGGTGACGGTGTCCTGGTCGCCGATCATGGTGTCCTCTTCCTGTCTGGCCTACGGAATCGACGATACCCCGGCGGGTATGTGCTCAAGATCGGCGTTTGCGCCACGGCCAGGAGCGCGACCGGGGTTCGGCGGGATGTCCGGGGCACCACTGTCCGGCGGGCACGGCGGCTTTGACCTGGTCGACGTGCTGGCCGCATCCGGCCCAGGTGGTTTTGCCGCAGGTGCGGCAAGGAACGGGACGGCACATGGTCATCCTTCCGGGATCGTCGGCGCGCCGGAGCGCGGGCGGCGGAGTTCGGCGAAGGCTGGTACGGCCGCGACGGCGCGCAGGGCGTCGAACAGGGCGCGGCCTTCGGCGGGGGAGGGCAGTTCGGTGAGCACTGGGCCGAAGAAGGCGCGGCCGTCGATCTTGAGGATCGGGCTGCCCGCGGTTTCGCCGAGCGCGTCCTGGCTTGCCTGGTGCGCGCTGCGCACGGCCGGGTCCGCGGCGGCGGAATTCGCTTTGTCCGCCAGCTCTTCCGGCAATCCCGCTTCGCGCAAGGCCGCGCGGAGCAAGGCGTCGTCCAACGGTTGCCGCTGCTCGTGAAGGCGGCGGCCGAGTGCGAGGTGGAACTGGGCGGCAGCGGCCGGGTCTTCGATCGCGGCGCGGACCCGGCCCGCGTGCAGCGAGTCCTCGACCCGTTGGCGGTGCGCCTCCGGCACAGTGTTTCCTTCGTTGAGCACAGCGAGGCTCATCGGCTGCAAGGAGAACTCCACGTCCGCGTCGGCGAGCCAGCGGTACGCGAGCCAGGCGAACGGGCAGACCGGATCCCCGTAGAGCACCACTTCGGTCATGCCAGCTCCCGATCGAGCGCGTCGAGCACGGACTCGAGCCGTTCGGCAGCCTCCTCGGCCACCTCGGTGACGTCCGCGACCTCGGCCATGACCGCGGGATTGACCGCCTCGACGATCGTGCCCTCGGCTCCGTTCTCGCGGACGACTACGTTGCAGGGCAACAGCAATCCGATTTCCCTGGTGGCCGTGAGGGCGCGGTGGGCGAGCGGCGGATTGCACGCGCCCAGGATGGTGTAGCGCTCCATCCGCTCGTTCAGTTTCTCTCGCATGGTCGCTTGCACGTCGATCTCGGTCAGCACTCCGAACCCGGCGTCGGCGAGCGCGGTCCGCGTTTTGGCCATGACGTCGTCGAAGCCCGCTCCTTCGTAGGTGCGGGACAGGCTCAGCTGCATGGTTGCTCCTTTCCTGGAGCTCCAGGATACCCCCGGGGGCATTGATTATGCCCCCGGGGGTATCGCTCACCCGAGCGAGCCGGACACCTGGGAGGAGTTTCCAGCACCGCGAACCCGGAAAGGGCACGACGTCGCGGCCGGCCAGGCCCTGCGGAAAAGTGTTCTGCCGCAACGGGTCCGGCCGCGCGATGGCTTATCGTTCGGGATCGGCCGCGGCCAACGGCAGGGTCAGGGTCAGCAGCGCTCCACCGCCGGGGTTGCTTCCGGCGGAGACCTGGCCGCCGTGCCGCTCGGCGATCTCGCTCACCAGGGCCAGTCCGAGGCCGTAGTGCCGCCGAGGCGAGGGCTCGGAACCGGCGCGGGTCGAGGAGAACCGCTCGAACAGGCCAGGCAGGACAGCGGGGTCGATGCCGGGTCCGTCGTCGGAAACCTCGACGACACCGGTGCTCCCGGCTTGACTGATCGCAATGGTGACTGAGGAACGGGCGTGGGCGACGGCGTTGTCGACCAACGCGGTCACCGCGCGCAGGAGGCCGCCGCGGGTGCCGCGCACGAGCAGCGTCGGCACTGTCGGCCGTGCCTCGATGACGACGGAACGTTCGGCCGCGGCCGGAATCCCGGCGGCAGCTGCGCTGGCGGCGAGTTCCACGAGGTCGATCGTCGCGGTCAGCCCGTCCGCGCGGACGTCGGCGGCCAGCAGAAGGTCTTCGAGGATGTCGGTGAGATGCCCGGCGTCCGCGACGACTCCGTCGATTTCGGCGGTCAGGCGCTCGCGGGAGTCGCCTCGCCGCAGGTGCCGCCGCAGCACCTGTGCGCGGGTGGACAGCAGGGTCAACGGGGTGCGGAGTTCGTGGCTGGCGTCGGCCACGAACCGCCGTTGCATGCCCAGCGCCGTGGCCATCGGTGCGACCGCCCGCCGTCCGAGCCACACGCCCGCGCCCACGGCCAGCACCAGGCCAAGGCCGCCGCTGACGAGCATGGCTGCGAGAAGCCGCTCGCGTTCGTCGTTGTTCGACCGCAGGTCCATCGCCGCCTGTACGGTCTGCGCGTTTCGCTGCTGCGTGTAGACCTGGTAGACCGCGCCGCCGCCGCGGACCTCGTCGGTTCGCGCCACCCCGGTTTTGGCGACGCTTGCCAGTGCCGTCCGGTCCGGCAGGACGCCCGGCGTGCCGGGCGTCGAGGTCAGGCCGTCTTGTCCTTGGATGGCGAGCCAGACCCCGGCAGGCGGATCCTCTACGTCGTCGGCCTGCGAGGCGGCTTGCCGCAGCAGCGTGGTGACATCGTTCTGCTGGCTGCGCAGCACCATGAATACCGCGAGGCCCGACAACAGCACGACGATCGCCGCGACGGACAACCCGGCCTGCAGCCCCAGCCGCCACGTCGCGCGCCGCAGCAGTCTCGCTTCGGTGGAAGCCGGAGCCCGGCTCACGGCGTGCCCAGCTGGTATCCGCGTCCGTGGACCGTCGCGACCACCGCGCGTCCGAGCTTCCGGCGCAGGTACGACACGTAGGTGTCGACCACCGCCTCGCTGTCGGCCTCGGGGAAGACCAAGCTGAGCAGATCGCGCCGGGTGAAGACGCGAGACGGCCTGCCCGCGAGAGCGGCCAGCAGCGCGCATTCCCGTTCGGACAGCCGGACCGGCTCGCCCAGGCCGGCGCCGGGACCCGGCCCCACCTGGCGAGTGTCCAGGTTCAGCCGCATCGACCCCACCGGCAGCACTCGCGCCACGTCGAGGTGCCGGCGGCGCAGCGCGCGCACCCTGGCGAGCAGTTCGTCCACATCGAACGGTTTGGGCAGATAGTCCTCGGCGCCCGCGTCCAGGCCCGCTACCCGGTCGGCGGGGTTGCCCAGCGCCGAAAGGACCAGCACCGGTGTCGTGACGCCCTTGCCGCGCAGCCGGGCGAGAACGTCGAGGCCGTCGAGGGCGGGCAGGCCTCGGTCCAGGATCACCACGTCGTACTGCCGCACGAGGCCGAGGTGCAGTCCGCGATGCCCGTCCGCGGCGGTTTCCACCTCGTAGCCCTCTTCGGAGAGGAGTTCGGTCAGGAGCGCCACCAGTTCGGCGTTGTCCTCGACCAGCAGGACCCGGCCGGAGCCGGGGTGCGCGGTGTCCATCCCGCAATCGTGCCCGCCCCGGCGGTGCGCGGCATCCGCGGCCCGGTCCGGATCCCCCAGATTTTCCCCAGGAATCCCGTCGAGACTGGCAGCACCGTCCCGGCCAGAAGGAGATCCGCGTGAATCACCGGCAACGCATCCGGACCCGCGCCCGCGGACGGCGCAGCGCCGCGGTCGCGACGTGGACCGCGGGACTGGGCGGCGCGGCGCTGGCCACGGTCTTCGGCGCGACGCTCGCCCAGCAAGCGACCGCCGACCCGGGCGAGCCGGCGCCTGCCGCTCCGCCGGTCACTTCCTCGACGTCGGTGGTCCCGCCGCCGCAGGCACCCGCCGACGCCGCCGCGCCCCCGGGCATCCGCCCGCCCGCGCAGCCGCCGGTGACCGGCCACCGGCACCATGCCGTCGCGCGTTCGGGCGGGTCGTGATTACGGCCGCCGAGCCGCTCGCGTGCACCCGGTTCCGCGCGCTCGGCACCACTGCCGAACTCGTCGTCACCGACCCTGAGCGGCTGCCTGCTGCCGCGGACCTGCTGCGGTCCGTACTTCGGGCCGTCGACGAGGCGTGCAGCCGGTTCCGCGACGACGCGGAGATCGCCGCGCTGCACCGGCACGCCGGATCCCCGGTGCGCGTCGGCCCGTTGCTCGCCGAAGCGCTGCGGGTCGCGTTGCGCGCTGCCGAGGTGACCGGCGGACTGGTCGATCCGACGGTCGGCCAGGCGGTGTGCGATCTCGGCTACGACCGGGACTTCGGCCTGGTCGCCCGGGATCTCGCCGGGCCGGTCGAGCCCGCGGGCAGGGTTCCGGGCTGGTGGCGGATCACCGCGGACTGGTCCCGGGGCGAGGTGGTCGTGCCGCGCGGTGTCCGGCTGGATCTTGGCGCCACCGCGAAAGCATGGGCGGCCGACCGCGCCAGCACCGTCGTCGCGCGCGAACTCGGCTGTGGCGTGCTGGTCGGGCTCGGCGGAGATCTCGCCGTCGCGGGACCCGCGCCGGCCAGGGGATGGCAGGTGGCGGTTGGCGACGACCACGCCGCCGGCACCGTGCGCGATCCGGTGATCGCGCTGGCGGGCGGCGGGCTGGCCACCTCCAGCACCGGGTGCCGCATCTGGCGGCGTGCCGGGCGGACTGTGCACCACATCGTCGATCCGCGCACCGGGGACATTCCGGATTCCCGCTGGCGGACCGTGACCGTGGCCGCGGCCACTTGTGCCGACGCGAACACCGCCAGCACCGCGGCCGTCGTGCTCGGCGAACAGGCACCGGTGTGGCTGGCGGAACGCGGATTGCCCGCCCGCCTGGTCGCCGTTGACGGAGATGTCGTGCGGGTCGCCGGATGGCCGGACCAGGCTGAGGAGGCGTCGGTGTGAACGGGCTGTGGTACGTGAGCCGGGCGACCGGGCTGGTCGCGCTGGTGTTGTTCACGGCGGTGGTGGTTCTCGGTGCGGTCTCCAGCGCCCGGCTCGCGTCGCCGCGGTGGCCGCGGTTCGCGATCGCCGCGCTCCACCGGAATCTGTCTCTGGTCACGCTCGCCTTCCTGGCGGTCCATGTCGCGACGGCGATCATCGACACGTACGCGGGCATCCGGTGGATCAGCGCGGTGGTCCCGTTCGTCTCGACGTATCACCCGGTGTCCCTCGGCATCGGGGCCATCGCGTTCGACCTGCTCGCGGCGGTGGTCGTGTCGAGCCTGCTGCGCCCGCGGATCAACGCCCGGATCTGGAAGGCCGTGCACTGGGCCGCCTACTTGTCGTGGCCCGCCGCTGTGGTGCACGGCTTCGAGATCGGCGGTGCCGATTCGCGGCTGGCCTGGGTCCGGGTGCTGCTCGTGGCCTGCGTGCTCGCCGCGGCGGCGGCCGTGGCGTGGCGCGCGACGGTGCGACATCCCGACACCGAGGCCCGGCGAGGAACTTGGGGAGGCTTGTGATGACCACAGCTCGCCGCACCCAGCCGCCCATCGGGCAGCCGCCGCCGGACCCCGCCCGCCCGCGCCGCCTCCTCGCGGGTTGGCTGGACTCGCGGCGGCCCGCCGGACTGGCCGAGCACAGTGCTCGATACGGCCCGCTGCCGGTCGAGCACTACACCGGACGGAACGGCCGAACGCGGCTCCTGGACACAGCGGACGCGTCCGGCCTGCGCGGGCGCGGCGGAGCGGGTTTTCCCACCGGCCGCAAACTGCGCGCCGTCTGCCGTGGCCGCCGCCCCGTCGTCGTGGCCAACGGATGCGAGGGAGAGCCGGCCAGCGGCAAGGACCGCGCATTGCTCTTCGTCGCGCCGCACCTCGTCATCGACGGGGCGGTGCTGGCCGCGACGGCGACCGACGCGACGGAGATCATCCTGTGCGTGCACCGCGACGATCCGATCGCAGCTGGGGTTGCCAAGGCGCTGGCCGAGCGGGCCGGCGGAGACATCCCGCTGCGGTTGGCGCGGGTGCCCGGCCGGTACGTGGCTAGCGAGGAATCCGCCCTCGTCAACTTCCTGGAGACCGGCGACGCACGGCCGACCGCGAAACCGCCCCGCCCGTTCGAACGCGGCGTGCGCGGACGTCCGACCCTGGTCGACAACGTCGAAACTCTCGCCCATCTCGCGCTGATCGCCCGCTACGGTTCGGAATGGTTCCGCGGATGCGGCACCTGGGATTCGCCTGGCACCGCGTTGACCACCGTCGGCGGAGGCGTCGCCCGGCCGGGGGTGTACGAAACCGCGCTCGGCACTCCGGTCGCCGAGGTTCTCGGGCAAGCAGGCGGACCGGCCGGAACACCCCAGGCGATCCTGTTCGGCGGATACGGCGGCGCCTGGCTGCCGGCGCCCGTCGCGACCCGCGCGCGACTGTCCGATGAGGACCTCCGCGCGGCGGGCGCGACACTGGGCGTCGCCACGCTGACCGTGTTGCCCGAGCGTTCCTGCGGTCTCGCCGAAACTGCCCGGGTGCTGCGCTACCTGGCGGGCGAATCGGCACGGCAGTGTGGGCCGTGCATGTTCGGCCTGCCCGCGATCGCGGACGACTTCACCGCTCTCGTGCTCGGCGGCCAGGCCGCGACCGAGACCGGAGAAAGGCTTCGTACCCGGCTCTCGGTCATTGCCGGGCGTGGAGCGTGTGCCCATCCCGACGGTGCGGTTCGGCTGGCCGCCAGCGCGATGCGCTGCTTCGCGCAGGATCTGCGCGCACACCTCGCCGGACATCCGTGCGCGTGGGCGGCGCGCGCCGTACTGCCGTTGCCGGACTGGAACAACCGAAGCGGAGACTGGACATGACCATGACCGGAAGGCGTTCCCAGCGGTTACGGGTCGACCCGATCGCCTGCCGAGCCCACGGAATCTGCGCCGAACTGCTTCCCGAACTGATCGACCTCGACGAGTGGGGCTATCCCGTGCTCGCCGAACGGCCGGTGCCGGGCTCGGTGCGGTCCGACGCACGCCAGGCCGTCGCCGCCTGCCCGGCCTTGGCGTTACGGATGACCGGCGAGCGCCGGTGACCGTTCCCCTCACGGACGGTCCGAATTGGGAAACTCCACCACATTAAGGACATCATGACGACCCTCAACGGTTTGCCTGCCCATATCCTGCTCGTGCACGCGATTGTCGTGCTGCTGCCGTTAAGCGCGCTGCTGCTGGTGCTGAGCAGCGTCTGGCCGAAAGCGCGCGGCAAGCTCGCCGGGCCGAATGCCGTACTGGCCGTGCTCGTGGTGATCATGGTTCCGATCACCACCGACGCCGGCGAGTGGCTTGAGCGCCGGGTCGCGCCGACGCCGTTGCTGCACGATCACACCGAACTGGGCGACACGGCGCTCTGGGTCGCGATCCCGGTCGCTCTGCTCGCGCTCGTGGTGTGGTGGCGCCAGCGCGAAAACACCATGGCGGACAAGGCTGACGCTGAGGTCGCGGAGGAGAACGCCGCCGGGGCGCCGGTCCCCACCGCGGCGCGGCGCAGGACTTATCTCGCGCCCGCGTCGACGAAGGTCACGACGGTGCTCGCGATCGTCGCGATCCTGGTGGCCGGCGCGGCTGTCTACGACGTCTACCGCATCGGCGATTCCGGCGCACAGGCCAGCTGGCAAGGGAAATTCAGCCAGAACGCCGCCCCGCGCCGGGATCGTTAGCGAGAACCCCGCGATCGCCGTCGATCCTGTCCGGTTCCGAGCAGGGGAGCCTGCCGCGCCGACGTCATCGGGGACACCGGCGCGGCAGGACGCCTCGCGGGCGGGCTATTTCGGGGTGTAGCACTGGATCCCGGTTCGCCAGTTGCCGTCTCGGGTGGCGGCGGCGCCGGTACCGGTGCAGAAGCGGTCGCCGGGTCCGATGCTGGCGACCGCGGAGTTCATCGCGGAGTCGATGGTGGTGCCCGCTCCCTGATAGGGCCAGATCAGGTACTGGTTGACGTCGATCTTGGGCACGTAGCACCTGATGGACATCGCGAAGCCGCCGTCGACGGTGATCGAGTTGCCGTACGCGGAGCACATCGTGGTGCCGGGTCCGCCTGATTTGCGGGCGATCTCGAGCGCGGCGGCCTGCGCGGAGTCCGAGGTGACGCCGCTGGCCGAGAAGCCCCAGTACACCATGTTCTCGGTGCTGAACGTCGGGATCTGGCAGGTCATCGTGGCCTCGTACCCGAATCCGGCCGGCGTGCCCCCGGCGGAGACACCGGTGCAGCGGGTTCCGCCGTACGTCGCCTTCGGCGCCTGGACGGCCGACACTGCTTTGTCCACGGTCGAACCGTAGTCCCGGTAGACCCAGTTCATCGTGTCCGCCGCCGAAGCGTCCGTCGCACCGGTCAGTGCCGTGGTTCCGGCTACGGCCGCTACGGCGCACCATCTCGCTGTCCGACGTACCATCGCTGTCCCCTCCCGAGCCTTGCCGCGTCGGCCACGGCAGAAATGCCAGCGACGGCTTGTCAGCGATGGGATCCGAACGGCCCACCGGAACCAGGCACTCGCGGCCAATCCTGCGCTGGCGGCCGCACGTGCGATCCGGGGCGTTCCTGGGAAAGCGCCAAGATCACGGGGGTGCTCTTCGCGTTCCGGTCCCAGTCCTCCCGGGCAGGTCTTTTCCAGGTCGCCCGGGTTTCTGTCCCGGCCCGATATCGTGTACCGAAGCGGCGCGACCGCGCGGCTGCGAGCCTGGCGGGTCCGCCGGGGAGGGGAGCACGTGTGATGACCGAGCACCCGGCAGTGTCCTCGATCGACGCGGTAGCAGCCGAACTGCAGGCCGAAGCCCGCGCGCACGCATCACGGCGGGCCGCTCGGACGCTGGTTTCCGGAACCTCTCAGCGGGCGACGCTGATCGCGCTGAGCGAGGGCGCAGAGCTGGCCGAACACGACTCGCCGCCAGCGGCCACCCTCCAGGTCGTCGCGGGAACTGTGCGGCTGCACACGCAGGGCGCGGAATGGACGCTCGAACGCGGGCAGCTCGCCGTCGTCCCGCCGGAACGCCACGGCCTGACGGCGTTCGAGGACGCGGTGGTGCTGCTGACGGTCGCCCTGCGGTAACCGGCCCTCCTTGGTCGCCTCCGCCGGTGACCGAAGACCCTAACCGGACCGGCGGGCCGCTTCGAGACTGGAGCGGTGAGCAAGCACATCGTGATTCTCGGCGGCGGAACGGGCGGCACGCTGGCCGCGAACCGGCTGCGGCGCGGGCTGGGCGAGCAGGTCCGGATCACCGTGGTGGACCAGGACAACGACCACGTGTACCAGCCGGGCCTGTTGTTCGTGCCGTTCGGCCTGGCCCAGCCGGAAGACCTCGTCCGGTCCCGGCCGCGGCAGCTGCACCGGGGGATCGAGTACCACCGCAGCGCGGTCGACCACGTCGACGCCGACGCCGCGCGGGTCCGCTTGACGGACGGCACGACGCTCTCCTACGACGCGCTCGTGATCGCGACCGGGGCCCGGCTCGTGCCCGAGGAGACCGAAGGGCTCACCGGTCCGGGCTGGCGGGAGACAGTGCACACCTTCTACGACTACGCCGGCGCGATGGCGCTCGCGTCCGCGCTCGACGACTTCACCGGCGGGCACCTCGTGGTGAACGTGGTCGACCTGCCGATCAAATGCCCGGTCGCCCCGCTGGAGTTCTGCTTTCTCGCCGACTGGTACTTCACCGAGCAGGAAATCCGCGACGAAGTGCGGATCACCTATGTCACGCCGCTCGATTCCGCGTTCACCAAGCCGGTGGCGGCGAAGACGCTCGCCGGTCTGCTTGAGGACAAGGGCATCGAGCTGGTGACCGAGTTCAACACCGGCGAGGTCGACGGCGCCGGCGGAAGGCTGGTGTCCTACGACGGCCGCGAGGTCCCGTTCGACCTCGCCGTGGTGGTGCCGATGCACAGCGGTGCGTCCTATGTGGACCGATCGCCCGGGCTGGGCGACGAGTTCGGCTTCGTTTCCGTCGACCCGCACACCCTGCAATCCACGGCTTACCCCGACATCTTCGCGCTCGGCGACGCCGCCGGGGTGCCGGCGTCGAAGGCCGGTTCGGTCACCCACTTCGAAGGCGCGGTGCTGGCGCGCAACGTCGCGCGGTACCTCGCCGGCCGTCCGCTGGACCCCGGATTCGACGGGCACACCAACTGCTTCATCGAAAGCGGCTTCCACAAGGCGATGCTCATCGACTTCAACTACGACACCGAGCCGCTTCCCGGGCACTTCCCGGCGGCGGCCGGGCTGCCGCTGCTGCGCGAGTCGCGGCTGAACCACCTCGGCAAGCTGATGTTCTCCTGGCTGTACTGGCACAGCCTGCTTCCCGGCCGGGAAATCCCCGGCATCTCCGCCGAAATGCCCCGTGCGGGCAAGGAATTCCCGGCGGCGGCGGAGCACTGACCAGAAAGGACGCCCATGCCCACCGCGACCTACGCGGGCACCGAGGTGCCTGTCAACGACGAGGGTTTCTTCACCGACCCGGAGTCCTGGACCGAACGGATGGCTCCGGAGATCGCCCGCGAATCCGGCATCGACCCGCTGACCGACGAGCACTGGAAGGTCATCGGGTTCATGCGGCGGGAGTACGCGGAGAAGGGCACCGGCCCGACCGTCCGGGCGCTCGGGCGCACTTCCGGCGTCACGATCAAAGACCTGTACCGGCTCTTCCCCAAGGGTCCGGCCAAACTCGCCGCGAAAATAGCCGGAATCCCCAAACCGCGCGGCTGCATCTGAGGAGGAACCGGCATGATCGAAAAAGTTTCCATCATCATCTCGAAAGGCTCGCTGGAAGCGATCTACCCCGGCCTGATCATGGCCAACGGGGCGCGCGCCGAAGGCATCGAAGCCGACTTGTTCTTCACCTTCTTCGGCTTGGACGCCGTGCACAAAGCCCGGCACGACCACATCAAGCTGGCGACCGTCGGCAATCCGGGCCTGCACTTGGCCACCTGGGCGGGCGGCCTGCCCGGCGTCTCGTCGGTGATGACGCAGTACCTCGAGCGGAAGATGGAAAAGCTCGACATCCCGCCCATCCCGGAATTCCTCGAAATGATCTCCGACACCGGGGCCGGGCTGTACGCGTGCAAGGCCTCGGTCGATCTGTTCGGCCTCGAAAAGGACGATCTGATCGAGCAGGTGCAGGACATCATCACGGTCGGCGAATTCTACGGAAAAGCCGCGGGCGGCCAGATCATCTTCACCTGAGCGCCCCCGACGATCAGGGAGGAAAACCATGCACTCTCGTCCCCGCCTCGGCGAACTGGGCCTCGGCACCGGCAAGAAAGCCCGGCTGCACCGGATTCTCCACGACCACGGGCTGCGCAACGGGACCGCGTTCTTCCTGCCCTACGACCAGGGGCTGGAGCACGGCCCCCGGGACTTCTTCGCCAACCCGGGAGCGGCCGACCCGCGCTACATCGTCCGGCTCGCGCTCGAAGGCGGGTTCAACGGAATCGTGCTCCAGGTCGGTCTCGCGGAGAAGTTCTACTGGGACTACGCCGGCGAGGTCCCGCTGGTGCTGAAGCTCAACGGCAAGACCGAGATCCCCTCCGACGCGGAAGCGCTGTCGCCGGTGCACGCCACCGTCGAGGACGCGGTCCGGCTCGGCGCGGACGCGGTCGGCTACACGCTGTATGTCGGGACTCCGGTTCAGGAAAAGGACTTCGAGCAGTACCGGAAGGTGCGGGCGGACGCGGAGCGGTTCGGGATGCCGCTGATCGTCTGGGCGTACCCGCGCGGCTCGGCGATCGACGCGAAGGGCGGCCGGGATTCGTTCTACGCCGTCGACTACGCCGCCCGCACCGCCGCGGAACTCGGCGCGGACGTGGTCAAGGTGAACTACCCGCATCCGGAGAAAACCGAAGGCGTTCCGACCGCCTACGCCAGGCAGTTCTCGGTGCAAGAGGCGATGGACGCGGTCGTGCGCTCGGCGGGCCGGACGCTGCTGCTGGTGTCCGGCGGCGGAAAGGCAGGCGACGAAGCGATGCTCGACAAGGCGCGTTCGGCGATGGAAGCCGGGGCGACCGGCCTGATCTTCGGACGCAACGTCTGGCAGCGCGAGCACGCCGAATCCCTGCGGTTCGTCTCCGAGCTGCGCGACATCCTCGCCAAGCACCCGACGGAGTGAGGAGGGTTCGCGTGTTCGAGGTCCGGATCCACGGCCGGGGCGGGCAGGGCGCGGTGACCGCCGCGGAACTGCTTTCGGTAGCGGCGTTCGTCGAGGGCCGACACTCCCAGGCCTTCCCGAGTTTCGGGTCGGAGCGCACCGGTGCGCCGGTCGTCGCGTACTGCCGGATCGGCGACGCGCCGATCCGTTCCCGGGAACCGGTCGTGCGGCCGGACGCGCTGGTGGTCCAGGACGCGACGCTGGCGCATCAGGTCCGGTTGTTCGAGGGCCTGCGCCCGGACGGGTACCTCCTGCTGAACTCCGCCCGCTCGCCGGCCGCGCTCGGCCTCGGCGACGTCGCCGCGCGGCTGCGTCCGGGACGGGTCGCGGTGGTCCCGGCGACCGAGATCGCGCTGGCGCGCCTCGGCCTGCCGAAGCCGAACGCGGCCCTGCTGGGCGGGTTCGCCGCGCTGACCGGCGCGGTCGGCCTCGGTTCGGTGCTCACGGCGATCCGCGGCAGGTTTGCCGGCGCGGCGGCCGAGGGCAACGTCTCCGCGGCCAAGGCCGCTTACCACGCAATCCATTCCGGACGGGAGGAGCTGCTCAGTGCGCCGCCAGATTGAAGGGTCCCGCGCGGTCGCCGAAGCGGTCGCGGCGGCCCGGCCGGAGGTCGTCTGCGCCTACCCGATCTCCCCGCAGACCCACATCGTCGAAACGCTCGCCGGGCTGGTGAAGTCCCGGCAGCTCGAACCGTGCGAGTTCGTGAACGTGGAGTCGGAGTTCGCCGCGATGTCGGTCGCGATCGGCGCGTCCGCCGCCGGGGCGCGCGCCTACACCGCGACCGCGAGCCAGGGCCTGCTGTACATGACCGAAGCCGTCTACAACGCGTCCGGGCTGGGGCTGCCGATCGTGATGACCGTGGCCAACCGGGCGATCGGCGCGCCGATCAACATCTGGAACGACCACAGCGACAGCATGGCGTTGCGCGGCTCCGGCTGGATCCAGCTGTACGCCGAAACGAACCAGGAGGCAGCCGACCTCCACGTGCAGGCGTTCCGGATCGCCGAGGAGCTTTCCACCCCGGTGATGGTGTGCATGGACGGATTCGTGCTGACCCACGCCTGGGAGGAGGTCGACGTGCCCGGGCAGGCCGAGGTCGACCGGTTCGTGCCGCCGTATGCTCCCCGGCAGTCGGTCGACCCGGACGCCCCGGCTTCGATCGGCGCGATGGTCGGCCCGGAGGCGTTCACCGAGGTGCGCTACCTCGCGCACGTCCGCCAGCTCGGCGCGCTCGACGTCGTCCCGGACATCGCGGACCGGTTCGCGGAGGCGTTCGGCCGCGCGTCGGGCGGGCTGCTCCGGCGCTATCGCACCGAGGACGCGGACATCGTGGTGGTCGCGCTCGGCTCGGTGCTGGGCACGGTGAAAGACGCGGTGGACGAGCTGCGGGTCTCGGGCGTCCGGATCGGCGCGCTCGGCCTCACCTGTTACCGGCCCTTCCCGGCCGCGGAGGTGGCGGCCGCTCTCGGGCACGCGCGGCGGGTGATCGTGCTGGAGAAGGCGTTCGAACCGGGAGCGGGCGGGATCGTTTCCGCCGACGTGCGCGCGGCGCTGCCCAAGGACGGACCGGACGTGGCGACGTTCGTGGCCGGGCTCGGCGGGCGCGCGATCACGAAGGCCTCGCTGGTCCGGGCGCTCCCGGCGGAGGGCCTGCCCGCGTTGACGTTCCTGGACCTCGACCGTTCGCTGATCGACCGGGAACTGGCGCGGCTCGCGGCGAACCGCCGTTCGGGCCCGACCGCCGAGAACATCCTGCGCGACCTCGGGGCGGTCGCCTCGCGGATCTGAGAGGGAAGCCATGGCTGTCCAGCCGATCAAGTTCTACCAAACCGGCAGCTTCGCGGTGGGCAATCGGCTGCTGCCGATCGAGGACCGCACTGTCCAGTCGGATCCGGGGCGCAGCGATTCCCTCGACTCCGGACACCGGGCTTGCCAGGGCTGCGGCGAAGCGCTCGGCGCCCGGTACGTGCTCGACGCCGCGATGGCGGCGACCGGGGGCCGGATCGTCGCGGTGAACGCGACGGGGTGCCTCGAGGTGTTTTCGACGCCGTATCCGGAGACGTCCTGGCGGATCCCGTGGCTGCACTCGCTGTTCGGCAACGCGCCCGCGGTGTCGACGGGGGTCGCGGCCGCCATGAAAGTGAAGGGCCGCCGTGACGTCCGGGTGGTCGGGCAGGGCGGCGACGGAGGCACCGTCGACATCGGCTTCGCTTGCCTGTCCGGGATGTTCGAGCGCAACGACGACGTGCTCTACGTCTGCTACGACAACGAGGCCTACATGAACACCGGCGTGCAGCGCTCCGGCGCGACGCCGCCCGCCGCGCGGACCGCGACCACCCCGGCGACCGGACCGGAACCCGGCGCGGAATTCGGCAAGGGCAAGAACGTGCCGCTGATCGCGATGGCGCACGAGATCCCGTACGTGGCCACGGCGACCGTCGCGAACCTGCGCGATCTGGAGGCGAAAGTCCGGCGGGCGATGGATTTCCGCGGCGCGCGGTACCTGCACGTGCTGGTTCCGTGCCCGCTCGGCTGGGGCAGCGCGTCGCGCGACACGATCCGGCTGGCCCGGCTGGCCGCGGAAAGCGGGCTGTTCCCGGTGTTCGAGGCCGAGGGCGGCGAGGTGACGGCGGTGGCGAAGATCCGCCGCCGGGTGCCGGTCGAGGAATACCTGCGGCCGCAGCAGCGGTACGCGCATCTGTTCGGCGACTCGCCGCGGCCTGAGGTCGTGGCGGAGATCCAGGCGATCGCCGACCGCAACGTCCGCCGTTTCGGCCTGCTCGGAGGCGAGTGAAGTGGAACCGGAGAAACCGTTCGCGATCACGCTCGACGTCGGCTCCAGCCGGGCCAACCACACCGGGGCCTGGCGAAGCGAGCGGCCGGTCTACGTCGACCTGCTGCCGCCGTGCAACCGGTCCTGCCCGTCCGGGCAGGACATCCGAGGCTGGCTCTGGCACGCCGAATCCGGCGGGTACGAGGCCGCGTGGCGCGCCATCGTGGCGGACAACCCGTTCCCGGCGGTGCTCGGCCGGATCTGCTACCGGCCGTGCGAGACCGCGTGCAACCGCGGCCAGCTGGACGAAGCGGTCGGGATCAACTCCGTCGAGCGGTTCCTCGGCGACGAAGCCATCCGGCAGGGCTGGGCCTTCGCGTCTCCGGCCGAGGAGAGCGGACGCCGGGTGCTCGTGGTCGGGGCCGGGCCCGCCGGGCTTTCGGCTGCCTTCCACCTGCGGTCCCTTGGCCACGCGGTGACTGTCCGGGACGCGGAAGCCGAACCCGGCGGGATGCTGCGCTACGGCGTTCCGCGCTACCGCCTGCCCCGGGACGTCCTGGACGCCGAGATCCGGCGCGTGCTCGACCTCGGCGTGACGTTCGAACCGCACAGCCGGGTGGCCGATGTCCGCGCAGCCAAAGAGGACGGCGGATTCGACGCGGTGTTTCTCGCGGTGGGCGCGCACGTCGGCCGTCGCGCCGACCTTCCGGCGGGGGACTCGGCGCGCATCCTCGACGCGGTGTCGCTCCTGCACGACCTCGAAGAAGGCGAGCGGCCGATGCTGGGCCGCCGGGTCGCGGTCTACGGCGGCGGCAACACCGCGCTGGACGCCGCCCGCACGGCCCGGCGGCTCGGCGCCACCGACTCGGTGGTGGTGTACCGGCGCACCCGGGACCGGATGCCGGCCCACGATTCGGAAGTCGTGGAAGCCGAGGAGGAGGGCGTGGTGCTGCGGTGGCTGTCGACCATCGCGCACGTCGACCGCGGCGGCGTCACCGTCGAGCGGATGGAACTGGACGACACCGGTTTCCCGCAGCCGACCGGGGAGTTCGAGGAGCTGGCGGCGGACACCGTCGTGCTGGCGCTCGGCCAGGAATCCGATCTGTCCCTTGTGGACGGCGTGCCGGGAATCGAACGCGCGGACGGCGCCGTCCGGGTCGGGCGGGACCAGGAAACCGGCTGCCCCGGCGTGTTCGCCGGCGGCGACATGGCACCGGCCGAACACACCGCGACCGCGGCGATCGGCCAGGGAGCCCGGGCGGCCCGGGCGATCGACGCGTGGCTGCGCGGCACCGTTCCCGCCGCCCCCGCGCCTCGCCGCGACGCCGATTTCGACGTGCTCAACACCTGGTATTACAGCGACGCGGAAGCGAGCGTGCGGCCCCGCCTGGAAGCGGCCCGGAGGACTTCGACCTTCGACGAGGTGACCGGCGGGCTCGACCCGGCCACGGCGCTGTACGAGGCCCGCCGCTGCCTGTCTTGCGGCAGTTGTTTCCAGTGCGACAATTGCTTCGGCGTCTGCCCGGACAACGCGGTGTTAAAACTCGACCCCGGTTACGAAATCGATCTGGACTTCTGCAAGGGGTGCGGGATGTGCGCGCAGGAATGCCCGTGCGGTGCGATCGAAATGGTGCCCGAAGAAACGTGAACGGCAACGGAGGAAATCATGCATGCCAGACAGTGGCGAGTGGACGTTTTCCTGAGCGAGGACGAGAACCGCACGCACGCCGTCGCGCGGTTGCGCACCGCGGCTGGGGAACTCAGCGCTGACGGCACCGCGCGGCGGAACCCGGCTGACCAGGGCGTCCCCGAGATCGGTGACGAACTGGCCGCGGCACGGGCGCTCAGCGCGCTCGCGCACCGGCTGCTCGAGACGGCGACGGACGACATCGAGGGCGTCACCCACCGCCCGGCGCGGCTGGACGGCTGACGCGGTGATCCCCGCCGCAGAAGGAAACTCCGGTCACCGGCCGGACAGCGCCTGCGGGGTCCAGTAGCCGAACAACCGGGTGATCAGTTCGGTCCGTTCGCGGCTCAGGTCCGGCGGCGCGGGCGGGGTGGTGCGTTCGGTCCTGGAGCGGACTGAGCGGACGAAGTCGCGGACCCGGGAAGGGGACGGCACCAGCTCGCCGCCGAGGCAATCCACGACGATGAGGTCTTCGCCGGAGTGGGTTTCGATGGTCAGGGACCAGCCGTGGCGCTCGTCCCACACCAGCGCGGTGTCGCGGCCGGGGTGCGCGGCGAGCTGGCCGTCGAGCGCGACATAGGCCGAAACCGGCGCGTCGAGATCCATGGTGCAGGATTCCGGGCCGACGCCCGCGGCGGCGCTTACCGCGTCGAGATAAGCGCTCATTCCGCAGAGCAGGCGGTATTCGTGGTCGGTGGTCGTCGGCTGGACTGTCATCAGCTCTCAATCTGTCGTCGCCTGCTGCGGCGGGCGTGGACGGGACAGGCTGGCGGCGGCCGGACCCCGGCTGCGGTTCCCGGCCGCCTAGTCCAGGCTCTGCTCCGGACAGCGCAGCGGAAAGGGCCGAAAGTCCCCGGCCTAGGGCTTTGTGGACGGACCGGCCTCGGCGGATCTCCGCGTGGCAGCCGTTTTCCCCGGTATTCGCCGACGGATTGCCCGCACGCTTCGCGAAGCGTTTCCCGGAATTGCGCGCCGGGCGGGACTTCGTCGGCCGGCGTGGAAATTCACCGGGCGGGATCGAGCAGGATCTGTGCCGGGGGCAGCAGGGCGCGGGCGACCGCTTCCGCCACCGCCCCGATCCGGAGATTGTTGCGGCGGCTGTAGGCACGCAGCCGTTCGAAAGCTGTTTCGACGGGGATGGCACCGGCGTTGGCGAGCACGCCTTTGGCCTGTTCGATGACAATCCGGCTGTCGAGGGCTTGCTGCAGCTGCCGGGTGAGAGCGTCGCCGCGGCGGATGGCTCGTTCCTGCAGCATCCCGATGGCGGCGACGTCCGTGAGCGCGCGGACGGAGTGGAGCTGGGGTTCGGACAGCGGCTCCGGGCTGAGCAGGACGAGCGTGCCGAGCGTTTCGCGGCGCAGGCGCAACGGAAACGTGTGCACGCAGTGGTCTCCCGCGGGATCGCCGGTGCCGAGCGCCTTGAGCAGGGCGGCGGCGTCGCCCGACGCGGCGACGAGGGGAAGTTCGTTGTGGCTCTCGGCGAGCAGAAGACCGGCCGCGGTCGCGCCGAGCAGCGTGACGCAATGCCCGGTGAGCCGATCGAGGAGCCCGGCCGGGGTGTAGTCGTCGGCGAGGGTGTCGGCGAGGTCGACACAGGCGCGGAGGAGGTCTGATTCCGGGGCGGGCGCGTGCCGTTCGTTCATCGTCGGCCTCCGTCGGAAGTGGACTGAAACGGGACTGCCGGACCGCGGTGTCACGCACACAGATCGCGGTCGGACCAGCGGTCGACGGCCGCGGCGATGCTCGCGCGGCACGCCCGGGTCAGCTGGCGGGTGGCCCGGTTCTCCGGGGTCTGCCCGCAGCGCGGGCAGGAGAACCGCACGTCGCCGGCGAGTTCGTCGACGGCCGTGTCGAGCGGGCGGCCGCACGGACGGCACCAGCGGTGGCCGCTGACCGGCACCGCGTGGTGCGGGGAGGAGACGCAGTGGTGGAGCCAGCGTCGATGCGTCCGGCAGGTGATCCGGTCGAACGGGTCGAGGTCGGTCTCCTCCCGGGCGTCCTCCTCGGTCAGCGCGAGCGCGAGGCGGAGGTCGGCGAGATCGGCGTACCGGGCGTCGATTCGGCCGCCGTGCCGCAACGCGAGCCGGTCGTGGCGGTTGCGGCGGGGTCCGGCCGGCGCCGCCGTCGCGGGCGCGGTCCGGTGGTCGGGAGAGCTGCCTTCGATGCTCATGGTGGCCTCGCTTTCGTTGCGTTTCAGCTTTCGCTTCGCCGCACCGGGAAACGAGGGCCGCACAGCCCGATCCCGAATGCCCGCAGTCCCGCGGTACACGCCGGTTTTCCGTGCCAGCCGGGGACTTTCGGCACCGGATCGGCACTTACTGCGCCACTGCGTTCCGCGCTCTGGCCGCCGCGCTTCCGTCACCAGCAGCTGCCAAAGCCGCCTGGACGGCCGCGCCGTCCACGGTCTCTTCTTCGCGCAGCCGCTCGGCGAGCCGGTCGAGCGCGTCGCGGTGTTGTTCGAGCAGGGCTACGGCCCGAGCCTCGGCCTCGCGCACGAGGCGAGCGATTTCCTGGTCGACCACGCGTTGCGTTTGCTCGGAGTACGGCCGGCCGAGCAGTTCCGGGCCGTCGTCGCCTACCGCAGGGGCACCGCCGCGGCTGTAGCCGATCGGGCCGAGCGCGGGAGAGAGACCGAACTCAGTGACCATTTTCGCGGCGATCGCGGTGGCGCTCGCGAGATCATTGGCCGCGCCGGTCGACGCTTCGCCCAGCGCGACCAGTTCGGCCGCCCGGCCGCCGAGGCGCACCGCGAGCAGATCGGCGAGGTAGCTCTCGGAGTAGAGCCGCCGTTCGGCTTCCGGCAATTGTTCGGTGACGCCGAGCGCCATGCCCGCGGGCAGGATCGTCACCTTCGCCACCGGGTCGGCGTGTTCGCACAGCGCCGCGACGAGAGCGTGCCCGGCCTCGTGCACAGCGACGGACCGGCGCTCCTCGGGCAGCAGCGCGTTCGATGCGTCGCGGCGGCCGAGCAGGACGCGGTCCCGTGCCGCGGCGAGGTCGGCCGCGGTCAGCACGGTCCGGTCGTCCCGCACGGCGTTGATCGCCGCCTCGTTGACCAGGTTGGCCAGATCGGCTCCGGAGAAACCGGGCGTACCGCGGGCGACCACGGTCAGGTCCGCGTCCGGGTCGACGTGCTTCCCGTCGAGGTGGACCGCGAGGATCGCCGCCCGCTCGGCCTGGTTCGGCAGCGGGACGGTGACCTGCCGGTCGAACCGGCCGGGCCGCAGCAGCGCCGGGTCGAGGGTTTCCGGCCGGTTGGTGGCGGCGAGGACGACGGTGCCGCCGCTCTGGTCGAAACCGTCCATTTCGGCCAGCAGCTGGTTCAGCGTCTGCTCGCGTTCCTCGTGCCCGCCGGTGCCGCCGATGCCCCGGCGGCTGCCCACGGCGTCGATTTCGTCGATGAAGATGATCGACGGCGCGCGGTCGCGGGCCTCGGAGAACAGGTCGCGCACCCGGGAAGCCCCGACGCCGACGAACATCTCCACGAACGCCGAACCGGTGATCGACAGGAACGGCACGCTCGCCTCGCCGGCCACGGCGCGGGCCAGGAGGGTTTTGCCGGTGCCGGGCGGTCCGACCATCAGCACGCCGCGCGGCCCCTTGGCCCCGGCGGCGGCGTAGCGCGAGGGATCGCGCAGGAAGTCGACCACTTCGGCGATCTCCTGTTTGACCCCCTCGTACCCGGCGACGTCGGCGAACCTCGTGTCCGGTCGCTGCGCTTCGATGATCGTGGCCTTCGACCGGCCGAACCCGCCGATGCCGCCGAGCCCGCCCGGCCCGCCGCCGGCGAGGGTGCGCTGCGCTCGCCGGCCCGCCCACCAGAGCAGGCCGAAGACCAGCAGGATCGGCAGATACGCCAGCAGCGGCGTGACGATCGAATCCCCGCTGCTGGTCTTCGCGCCGGTGACGGCGACGTTCTTCTCGCGCAGTGTGGCGTCGAGCCGCGGATCTCCGAGCGCGGTGGGCAGCTGGCTGGTGAACTTGCCGCCGTCGCGAAAGTTCCCGGAGACCGCGCCGTCGCCGCCGATCGTGACCGCGGCGACCTGATTGGCGTCTACTTTGGACAGCAGCTCGGTGTAGGCGAGCGACGGGACCGACGAGGTCCACAGCGAGGGGCCGGCGATGAGCACCACGGTGACGAGGACGGCGGCAGTGAGCAGGAACCCGATGAGGCCGCCGTTGTGGTGCTCTTCGGGTTTGCGCGCGGGCGGGTCCGGGGGAGGCCCGGGACGGGCGGTGCGGGACATCCGGGCCTACGCCGGACACAGGGGTGCGGTCATGGCACGACTCTGCGGAACAGCGGCGACGGGGAGAAGAGCCGAACGTCCCCGGCCAGCAGGACCTGCGGACGTCGCCGCGGGTCCGCCCCGCCGACATCCTGGACGGGAGCACTGCGGACGAGAGGAGCCGCGATGACCGCGGAAATGCGAGCCTGGCGGGTGCGCGCGCCCGGGCCGATGGCCGGCGGGCCGCTGGTCCGGGAACGGATGCCGGTCCCGGAGCCGGGAGACGGGGAACTGCTCGTGCGGGTGCGCGTGTGCGGGGTGTGCCGCACCGATCTGCACGTGGCGGAAGGCGATCTGCCGGTGCACCGCCCCGGAGTGGTGCCCGGTCACGAGATCGTGGGCGAGGTGGTCGCGCCGGGGGCGGGCGGATTCGCGGCCGGGGACCGGGTCGGGATCGCCTGGCTGCGCGGCACCTGCGGCACCTGCCGTTATTGCCGGTCGGACAAAGAGAACTTGTGCCCGGAGTCGAAGTACACCGGATGGGACGTGGACGGCGGCTACGCGGAATACGCGGTCGTCCCGGCGGCGTTCGCGCACCGGCTGCCCGCCGGCTACGCCGACGAGGAACTGGCGCCCTTGCTGTGCGCGGGCGTGATCGGCTATCGGGCGTTGCAGCGCGCGGAGGTCCCGGACGGCGGGCGGCTCGGCATTTACGGTTTCGGCGGCAGCGCGCACCTCGCCGCGCAAGTCGCGCTCGCGCGGGGGGCGACGGTGCACGTGCTGACCCGCAGTCCCGAAGCGCGGAAGCTGGCGCTCGAACTCGGTGCCGCCTCGGCGGGCGATGCTGCCGACGCCCCGCCGGAACCGCTGGACTCGGCGATCCTCTTCGCCCCGGTCGGGGAACTGGTGCCGGTCGCGCTGGCGGCGCTGGACCGCGGCGGCACGCTCTCGATCGCCGGGATCCACCTTTCGGACATCCCGGTGCTCGAGTATCAGCGGCATCTGTTCCAGGAGCGGCAAGTGCGCAGCGTCACCGCGAACACCAGGGCGGACGCGCGGGAGTTCCTGGAGTTCGCGGGGACGCATCGGCTGCACGTCCAGACGATGGCCTACCCGCTGTCCGCCGCGGCGGAGGCGTTGACGGATCTGGCGGCGGACCGGGTCACCGGAGCCGCCGTCCTGCTCGCGGACTGAGTTCGTCCACTGTGGACTGGGCCGGGCCGGAATCCTCTGCGGCGCGGACGATCCGGAGCCGGGGTCCTTCGGCCTTTTTCCGGGCGGGGATCTCCGGCGCATCGTGCGGTCGGGAGGCGTCATGACACGTCAAGGGAAACGGCTGCCGGGCGAAGCGCTGTTGCTCGTCGCGGTGGCCGCGTTGCTGGCAGCCGGAGGAATCCTCTGGTGGTGGGGGAAACCCGGTTCCGGCGGCTGCTGGGCGGCGGCGACCGCGGTGGCGCTGGCACCCGCCGCCTGGTGGGTGGTCGCGGATCTGCGGCACCGGCGCTGGGGCGCGGATTCGCTGGCGGTGCTGGCGCTCGCCTCGACGCTCGCGGTCGGCGAATTTCTCGCGGGCGCGGTCGTCGCGGTGATGGTCGCGACCGGACGGGTGCTCGAAGCGAGGGCACAGCGCCGCGCCGCGCGGGACCTCACCGCGTTGCTGGACCGGGTGCCGCAGACAGCGCACGTGCGAGAAGGAGACGACCTGCGCGAGGTTCCGGCGGCTGAAGTCGCCGCCGGGAACACGGTGGTCGTCCTGCCCGGCGAGGTCGTGCCGGTGGACGGAACGCTCGCCACCGGCGGGGCGTTCGACGAGTCGGCCCTCACCGGCGAACCGCTCCCGGTCGCCCGCCCCGCCGGGGACGTCGTCCGCAGCGGAGTGGTGAACGCCGGGGCCGCGGCGGAGATCACGGCGGCGGCGAGCGCGGACGAGAGCACGTACGCCGGGGTGGTCCGGCTGGCCGAGTCGGCGGCGGCGCAGACGGCGCCGGTCGCGCGCCTGGCAGATCGGGCAGCTGTGTGGTTCTTGCCCGCGGCATTGCTGATGGCCGGTGCGGCGTGGCTGCTGAGCGGCGAAGCCGAGCGGGCAGTCGCGGTTCTGGTGACGGCGACTCCCTGCCCGCTGCTGCTGGCGGTGCCGATCGCGGTGACCGCGGGGATGTCGCGCACGGCGAGGGCCGGGGTCGTGGTCAAGGACGGTGCGGCGCTGGAATCGCTCGGCCGGGCACGGGTGCTGCTCATGGACAAGACCGGCACGATCACTGCCGGGCGGCCCGAGGTGACCGACGTCGTGTGCGCTCCGGGGCGAACCGTCGAGGAGGTGCTCCGGCTGGCCGCGAGCGTCGAGTACTACTCGCCGCACGTGCTGGCCGCGGCTGTGGTCCGGGCGGCGGAATCGGCTGGGATCGAACGAGTTCCCGCCGTCGAGGTCGGCGAGACGCCCGGTTCCGGGGTCGCCGGGCAGGTCGAAGGACACGCGGTCCGGGTAGGCAGGCTCGCCGCCGACCGGGATATCCCGGCGTGGGCGCGCGGAGCGGCGCGCCGGGGAAGGCTCGACCTGGCGACCGTGCTCTGGGTCGAGTGCGACGGCGAACCGGTCGCGGCGCTATTGGCGAAGGACCGGATCCGCGCCGACGCGGCCCGCACGATGCGCCGGCTGCGCGCCGCCGGGATCACCGCGATCCGGCTGCTCACCGGCGACCGGGTGGACAACGCGCGCGAGGTGGCGGCCCTGCTCGGGCTCGACCACGTCCAGGCGGAGGTCACCCCGGCGGAGAAGCTTGCGGCCGTCTCCGCGGCGCGCGCGGAAGGCCTCGTCGTGATGACCGGCGACGGGGTGAACGACGCTCCGGCGCTCGCAGCCGCCGACGTCGGGGTCGCGCTCGGCTCCCGCGGCGCCACGGCGGCGGCACAGGCCGCCGACGCGGTGATCCTCGACGACCGGCTCGACCGGCTCGCCGACGCGGCGGAAATCGCCCGGCGGTCGCGGCGGCTGGCGGTGCAGAGCGCCGCGGCCGGGATGGTTCTGTCGCTGGCGGCGATGGCCGCCGCGGCAGCGGGTCTGCTGACCCCGGTCTGGGGCGCGATCGTGCAGGAGGGCATCGACGTCGCGGTGATCCTGAACGCCTTGCGCGCACTGCGGGTCCCGGCGGTCGCGGATCCCGCGCCCGCGCGGCTGGTGCACCGCTTCGAAGCCGAGCACGAACTGCTCCGGCCGGCGCTGCTGGCGATCCGGCAGGCCGCCGACGCGCTGGCCGACGGTC
The DNA here is from genome assembly GCF_053611505.1 of Amycolatopsis sp. NPDC054798. Lineage (NCBI taxonomy): Bacteria > Bacillati > Actinomycetota > Actinomycetes > Pseudonocardiales > Pseudonocardiaceae > Amycolatopsis > Amycolatopsis sp. NPDC054798. The sequence continues at coordinate 56,228 of NZ_JBSHAM010000034.1, forward strand.
CGGTCCCGGAGGCAGACCGCGCCGTCCGCCGCGCATGCGACGTGCTGCTGCGGCAAGTGCTGCCGCACGAGACAGCGGAGGAGACCGAGCTGTACCCGGCGCTCGCCGGGGTGCTGGGCGGCCCGGAGAGCACAGTGCCGATGAGCCGCGCGCATGCCGAGATCGCCCGGCTGGCGCGGCGGCTCGAGCGGCATCTCGAGGAGTCGCCGTCGGGGATCCAGGCCGATCAGGTCGACGATCTGCGCGCGACGCTGTACGGGCTGGACGCGGTGTTGACCCTGCATTTCGCACAGGAAGAGGAAGCTTATTTCACGCTGCCGGCGTCGTGACCGGAGCGCACGCCGAGTCCGGCGAGTTCGAGGGCCCGCGCGAGATCGCCCGGTGCCGCGACCCCGACGAGCACGCCTTGGTCGACGACGAGCAGCAGGTCCTGCCCGGGGCGAAGCCGGGCGCCGCTGAGCACTTCGGAGAGCGGAGTGTCCGGGCCGGCGATCAGGCAGGCGGGCGGCTTCGCGCAGATGTCTTCCAGCCGAGCGGCGGTCCGCTCGGTTTCCGGCACCCGGGCCAGCGCGGAAAGGCTGACGACACCGACCGGGGCTCCGGTGAAGGACACCACGGGGAAGGTGCGGAAGCGCGTGTCCGCGGCTTGGTCGAGGAAGCCTTGCACGGTGTACCAGCCGGGCGCGGTGACCGGTTCGGTGCTCATGACGTCGCGAAGCCGGAGCCGCGAAAGGAGCTCGCGCAGCGGGGCCGCGGACATTTCGGTGCGCGCCGCGACGGCGAGGAACCAGCTGATGGCGATCATCCAGAGACCGCCGAGGTTGCCCAGCGCCAGAATTTCCCAGGCGCCGAAGGCGGCGACCGCGCTGGCGAGCACCTGGCCGCCGGCAGCGGCGATTCGCCGGGCGCGAGTCCGGTTCCCGGTCAGCCGCCACGCGACAGCTTCGAGAATGCGCCCGCCGTCCAGCGGCGTTCCCGGCAGCAGATTGAAGACCGCGAGCACGCCGTTCGCCCAGCCGAGCCAGGTGAGCGCCACGGTGACCACGGCGGGCAGGACGGAAGAGGCAAGCGCGGCCGCCCCAAGGAATCCGCCGCCCACGACGGCGCTCGCCGCGGGCCCGGCAGCGGCGATCAGCAGCGCGGCACGCGGGGTCGGCGGTTCCTCCGGCAACTCGGCGGCACCGCCGAACAGCCACAGGGTGATGCGCTCGGCCCGGAGCCGGTAATGCCGCGCGACGAGCGCGTGGCACAGCTCGTGCGCGAGCAGCGAGGCCAGGAAAACCAGTGCGCTCGCGATCGCGACCGCCCAGTTGACCGCCGCCGGGGAACCTCGGGCGCCAAGCGGCAGCACAGCCGTCGCGAGGAGATCGGCCAGCAGGCCCATCACGATCAGTACGGACCAGTGCGCGCCGACGCGGATCCCGGCGACGCGGCCGAGCGGGAAAGTCGCGGGTGTCATGGCCCGAATCTCCCGCTGGACAGGCGCGGGCGGGAGGGCCGCAGCGCCTCTCGGGGCGGGACCAAAGACTCCGGCGGTGCGGACGTCCGCCCGCAGCGATCGGGGGTCGCGCGGTCTTAGCGTCGGCTTCGGAACGAGCCGGTCCCTGCCCGAGGAGAGGCGCGATGGACGAGAAGGACAAGATCCTCATCGAGGAGGACGCCCGGCGCAGCGTCGCCGAGCGCGGCCAGCACGGCAAGCACGGCCCGGCGATGCGCCGGTATCTCCTCGCCGAGGAATATCGGGAAAGCAAGGAGAACGAACTCGACGACGTCCCGGAGACGGCGCCGGAACCGCCGCGATGATCCCGCCGGTCGTCGCCGGGATCGACGGCTCCGCGGAGTCGCTGGCCGCCGTCCGGTGGGCGGCGGCACAAGCCTGGCGGAGCGGCCGCGGGCTCGTGGTGTTCCGCGCCGAACTGTTCGACGACCCGGACCTGCTGCCGCATCGGAAACCGCCCGCCGAGGCGGAATTGCTGCTTGAACCCGGGTACCGCCTGCTCCGCCGGGCGGCGGACGAGGCACGCGGCGCGGCGCCCGGAGTCCGGGTGCGGATGTGCCTCCGGCTCGGGCACGCGTCCGGGCTTCTCGTCGCACAGTCGGCCCAGGCCGGATTGATCGTCCTCGGCTCGTCCGGAGCGGGCGGCGTGCGAGGTGCGGTCACCGGTTCGGTGGCGCTCCGGGTGGCGGCGTCCGCCCATTGCCCGGTAGCGGTCGTGCGCGGCCGCGCGGAACCGGAAGGGCCGGTGGTGGTCGGGGTCGACGATTCCGGCGGCAGCGAGCGCGCGCTGGCTTTCGCCTTCGAAACGGCCGAAGCGCACGGGGCGGCGGTGGAGGCGGTGCACGCGTGGCACGACGGGAGTCCGTACCGGCAAAGCGGCGTCCGGGAGCAGGTCGCCGCGTGGTCCCGGAAACACCCGGCGGTGCCGGTGCGGGTCCAGGCGGTCCGGGCCCGGTCGGCGGCCCGTGCGCTCGCGGGGATTTCCCCCGGTGCGCGACTGGTCGTCGTGGGCAGCCGCGGCCGGGGGCCGGTCGTCGGCGGACTGCTCGGCTCGACCGGCAATTGGCTGCTGGCGCACGCGACCTGTCCGGTCGCGGTGGCCCGCTGAACCCGAAGAAAGGCGAAGTGTCATGAGAATCGTTGTCGCCGTAGCGACCCGGCACGGATCGACGCGGGAGATCGCAGAGCAGATCGCCGCTTCGCTGCGCGGAGAGCTGGCCGAGGCGGGCACGGCCGCGGAGGTCGTGGTGGCCGACGCGGGCAGCGTGACGTCGTTCGCCGGCTGCGACGCGGCGGTGCTCGGCAGCGCTGTCTACATCGGACACTGGCTTGAGCCGGCCCGTGAACTGGTGCGCGTGCATCAGGACGAGCTGGCCCGGATCCCCGTGTGGGTCTTCTCCAGCGGTCCGGTGGGAGAGCGGACGAAACCCGGCGAAGAAGCGGTGGACGTCACCGATGTGCTGGCCCGCAGCGGAGCGAGGGAGCACCGGCTGTTCGGCGGCCGGATCGACCGGTCCCTGTTGCGGTTCCCGGAGCGCGCGATGGTCGCCGCGCTGCGGGTGCGCGACGGCGACAACCGGGACTGGCCGATGATCCGCGCGTGGGGCCGGGCCATCGCCCGCGAGCTGAGCGCGGGAACGGCCGGTGACCTTCGTCCATCGTCTTCAGGCAATCCGGCCGCGTCGCCGCGGCGGGCGCCTGGAGTTGCATGAATGTGCGACACCGTTCGCGAAGAGAGGAGTGCGCAATGACGTCACTGTTGCCCGGTTCCCGGATGGCGCTGCCGAGCATCGCCGCCTGGCTCGACCACCCGTGGCCGTTCGCCGAGCACAACCCGGTGCGGATCGAGGAGTCCACTGAGGACGGCAAGTACACGGTGCGGGCCGAGCTGCCGGGGTTCGACCCCGACAAGCACATCTCGGTGACGACGCACGACGGGCTGCTGACCATCGAGGCGGAGCGCGAAGCGAAGAAGGACGCCGACGGCCGCAGCGAGTTCTACTACGGCAAGTTCAGCCGCACGGTGGGCCTGCCCGCCGGAGCCGAGGCCGCCAAGATCGCTGCGAAGTACGCCGACGGCATCCTCGAGATTTCGATGCCGCTGGCCCGGCAACCGCACGAGAAGCAGGTCTCGATCCACGTCGACAAGGCATGACGGCCGCCGGCGGTGGGCACGGTCGCGGCCGTGCCCACCGCC